>JBIKWI010000164.1:0-7884 GCA_044356395.1 Tagaea sp.
ATCACAAGCACGGTCGTGACGATGATCGCGCCGATCCCGAGAAAGCGGGCTGTGGCGGAAATCGAGACGAGGCTGTTTTCGACTTCTTGCCGCATCCCAGCTCCCGCGCTCTTCGCGACATATTTTTTTCGACACTATGCGCGATTGGGTTAATCAAATCTGAAGAGCTGGCTTGAAGTCGGGATCAATGCGTTCAGGCGGCTGATCGACCGGCTGAGATGGGCGACACCGGACAAGGATCGCTTGCCACGGGCACGCGGCCTATGACTTCGCCATGTGGTGGATGCGGGGCCGTACCCCGCTCTCGCCGGACGTGCCCTATGCAGCGGCGCGCGATCGACGCGGCTCTCGATCCTGCGACGGTGGCAAGCCAGCGCAAGGATGCGTGGAGTTGAACGCTACGCCTTCAGGCCGAGGCGCACGCCGTCGTGGAAGATGTCGGCCAGCGTCACGTCCGTCGGTCGCGGATCCTCGATCCAGTCTTGCGTCACGATGCGCGATTCGTCGGCGAACGTGACGGACCAGACGCGGTTCCCGTCTTCGGAAAATTCGGTGGACAGGATCGAGACCGGGCGGCGGTTGAGCCGCGCGTGATGCTCTATCGCGGCAACGACCTGATCGGCACCGTAATGTGCCGTGGATTTCGGACTGCAGACTGAGTCACTCATCGAGGTGCTTCACTTCCGGACATCTTGGCGGACAGGCTGGATATTGCCGCTCCCGGTGCCAGTAAAGGCCGATCGCGTTTCGGAACCCTTAATGCGACCGAATGACGCTCGGACGTGCCGGTCCGACGGTCATTGTTCTTGATATGTTCCGGCGTGCCCGCTATTCTCCCGACCCATGGTCGACATGCTTCCAGACCGCGCGCGCAAGGGCCGTGGCGCCGTGTCCAACGCGGCCGGCCGGTTCGAGCCGCAGGCCCGTGTCGCGGTCGACGACGGCTGGGAACCGGACGCGGACGACGCCCTGCCCGTGCTGCGCACCCACGTGGCGCGCGATGCCAGCCGGACGATCATCTCTCGCAACGAGTCGCCGGACATCCCGTTCGCCCAGTCGATCAATCCCTATCGCGGCTGCGAGCATGGCTGCGTCTACTGCTATGCGCGGCCCACGCACGCCTATCTCGGCCTGTCGCCGGGTCTCGATTTCGAGACCAAGCTGTTCGCAAAGCCTGACGCCTCGAAGCTGCTGGCGGCGGAGCTGCGCAAGCCCGGCTACCGCCCGATGGCCATCGCGATGGGCACCAACACCGACCCCTACCAGCCGGTCGAGCGCGAGCACCGGATCACGCGGCAGATCCTCGAGATGCTGCGCGATTTTGGCCATCCGTTCTCGATCGTGACGAAATCGGCTCTCGTGCTGCGCGATCTCGACATCATCGGCCCGATGGCCGCGCGCAACCTCGCGCACGTGTTCGTGTCGGTCACCACGCTCGACCGCGAGCTCGCGCGCACGATGGAGCCGCGCGCCTCCACGCCCGGCCGGCGGCTCGACGCGATCCGCGGGCTGGCGGCGGCCGGCGTCAAGGTGGGCGTCATGGCCGCCCCGATGATCCCGGCGCTCAACGATGCCGAACTCGAGTCGATCCTCGAGGCCGCGCGCGATGCCGGGGCCACGAGTGCCGGCTACACGCTGCTGCGCCTGCCGCTCGAGCTGAAGGCGCTGTTCGACGAATGGCTGCTCGCGCACGCGCCGTTCAAGCGCAGGCACGTGCTGTCGCTGGTGCGCGACATGCGCGGCGGCGCGCTCAACAGCGCCGAGTTCGGCAAGCGCTTCGTCGGCGAAGGCGCCTATGCCGAAATGGTCTCGCGCCGGTTCAAGGCGGCGCGCGCGCGGCTGGGGCTGGACCGCAACGACTGGTCGCTCGACCTGTCGCAGTTCAAGCCGCCCCCGCAGGCGGGCGACCAGATGGCGCTGTTCTAGCCCCGGTCCTTGAACCGGTACGGGTGCGCCGGATAGACGCCGATGATCTTGACCATGTCGGAGAAGAACGCGAGTTCCTCCAGCGCCAGGTCGAGCGGACGGTCGGCCGGATGGCCCTCGACGTCGGCGTAGAACTGCGTGGCGGTGAAGCGACCGCCCATCATGTAGCTTTCCAGCTTCGTCATGTTCACGCCGTTTGTCGCGAAGCCGCCCATCGCCTTGTAGAGGGCCGCCGGGCGGTTCTTGACGCGGAACACGAACGTGGTGACCGCATCGCCCTTGCGCGGGTCGGCGATCTGCGACTTCTTCGAGAGGATCACGAAGCGCGTCGTGTTGTGGTCGGCGTCCTCGAGATCCTTGCGCAGCGACTTGAGGCCGTAGATCTCCCCGGCGAGCGAAGAGGCGATGGCCGCGCGCGTGGGGTCGCCCGCGCGCGCGATCTCGGCGGCCGAACCGGCCGTATCGGCGCCCACGACGCGCTTGAGGCCGAGTTTCTTCATCGTCTCGCGGCACTGGTCGAGCGCCTGGACATGGCTCTGCACGGTGCGGATCGTCGCGAGCGTGGCGCCGCGCGGCGCCAGCAGGTGATGGTTCACGCGCTGGAAATGCTCGCCCACGATATGCAGGCCCGCTTCCGGGATCAGGTGGTGGATTTCCGCCACGCGGCCGGCGACCGAGTTCTCGATCGGGATCATCGCAAGGGCCGCACGGCCCCGGCGCACCGCCTCGAACGCGTCCTCGAAGCTCGGGCACGGCAGCGGCTCGAACGCCGGCCGGGCGGCCTTGCAGGCGAGGTGCGAATAGGCACCCGGAACGCCCTGGAAGGCGATCCGTGCGGGCGGTCTGCGTTGGGGCATGCGCGTCTACCTTGTCCGGGACGGGAGCGGGGCGCGGAGTATCGGGGTCGGGGCGCGCTGCCGTCAACAGCCCCCCTGTGGCAGGACGCCGCAGGCCGGACGAGCCCGCGTGAGGGTTGCACGGGCCGCCGGTCGCCTCTAGATTGCCGAAATTCGAGCCGGGTCCGGACCTTGCCCGGGGGACGCATTTCGACACGAGATCGGAATCATGAACGCTTACGAGCTCAACAAGATCTTCGGCGCTGTCGTTTCGTCGATCCTCGCCGTGACGGTGATCGGCTTCCTTGCCAACATGCTCGTGCATCCCCGCCAACTCGAAAAGAGCGTCATCGACATCAAGGTCGCCGATGCCGAACCGGCCGGCGGCGCAGCCGCACCCGCAGCCGCGGCCGCCCTCGATCCGATCGCGCCGCTGCTGGCCAAGGCCGACGCCGAAGCGGGCAAGGGCCTGATCAAGAACTGCACGTCGTGCCACTCGTTCGACAAGGGCGGTCGGAACGGCGTGGGCCCCAACCTGTGGGACGTCGTCGGCAACAAGCAGGCGCACATCGCCGGCTTCGGCTATTCGCCGGCCCTCCAGGCCGCGGGCGGCACCTGGGACTACGAAAAGATGAACGCGTTCCTCGCCAATCCGAAGGCTGCCGTGCCCGGCACGCGCATGGCGTTCGCGGGCATGCGCCGCGCCGACGACCGCGCCAACCTGATCGCCTATCTCCGCACCCTGTCGGACAGCCCGAGACCGCTCCCGTAGCGCAAGCCCCGGTCGGCGGGTTTCCACCGATCTTCGCGACAAGAACGAGACGGCAATGGCCGAACAGACTTTCAACGTGGCCGTCGTACCGATCGGCGGCGTCCAGATCGCCATCGTGCATGTCGACGCCGCTTCGTGCTCGACGCCCGAGATGCAGTCGCGCTCGATGAAATTCTTCCAGGCGCGCCTCCAGGGCAAGCAGGTCGTCCTGATGTACGTCGACCTGACGCGCAAGCCCGTCTTCATCGGCCCCGCCCATCTCGCCACGGTCCTGCGCGGCAAGGGACTGTCGGAGTTCCAGTGGCAGAAGGCAGTGTTCTGCTGACATGAGCCGGCTTCCCAAGCGCTACTGGCAGGACATGACGTGGCCAGAGTTCGACGCGCTCGACAAGGAACGCGTCATCGCCGTGCTTCCCGTCGCCGCGATCGAGCAGCACGGGCCGCATCTGCCGGTCTATGTCGACACCTGCATCAATGCCGGGGTCGTCGCGCGCACGGTCGAGCTGCTGCCCGACCACCTGCCCGTGACGTTCCTGCCCGCGATGCCGGTGGGCAAGTCGAACGAGCACATCTCGTTCCCCGGCACGCTGACGCTGTCGGCCGAGACGCTGACGCGGCTGTGGACCGAGATCGGCGAATCGGTCGCGCGCGCGGGCATCCGAAAGTTCGTCATCTTCAACAGCCATGGCGGCCAGCCGCAGGTGGCCGAGATCGTCTGCCGGGACCTGCGCGTGCGCCACAAGATGTTCGCGTGCGTGATCAACACCTACGGGCTCGGCAAGCCGCCGGGCATTTTCCCGGCCGACGAGCTGCGCTTCGGCATCCATGCCGGCTCGAGCGAGACGTCGGCGATGATGCATCTGCGCGGCGACCTCGTTAAGGATTCCGAACGCCGGAACTTCGAACCGCTGACCGCGAAGCTTTCCAAGGAAAGCCCGATTCTGGCCGGCGAGGGGCGCATCCTCTTCGGCTGGGAGGTGCAGGACCTCAACCCCGCCGGTGCGTGCGGCAACGCGCTCGACGCCGATGCCGAGCGCGGCCGCCAGGTCGTCGACCATGCGGCCCGGCGGTTCGTCGAGGCGCTGGCTGAAATCGACCGTTACCCGCTGACGAATATCGTCGTGCGGAAATAGCCCACAGGGGCAACTGGCAGGTTGCCGTTTTTCCGGGCAGCCTTATATTCGGGCTTCCAAGCATCGCGCGGTTTTCCTGCCGTCCACCATGGTACGGGAATTGCTGCTCGAAGACCCGCGTATCGCCCCTTTGAGTACCCCTGCCCGACAAGGAGAAAATCCATGAGCGGAAACCGCATTTCGCGTCGCCAGTCCCTCGGCCTGTTCGGTGCCGCCGCGGCTGCGGCGACGCTTCCGGCGCCGGCCCTTCGCGCCCAGACACTCGACAAGTTCTCCTACCAGACCAACTGGCGTGCGCAGGCAGAGCATGGCGGCTTCTATCAGGCCGTCGCGACGGGGATCTACCGCAAGTACGGCATCGATGCCGACATCCGCATGGGCGGGCCGCAGCAGGATCCCAACACGCTGCTGGTCGGCGGCCGCGTCGACGCGATCATGTCGAACTCGTTTGCGGGCTTCAATTACGCGCGCGAGAACCTGCCCTTCGTGGTCGTCGCCTCGGTGATGCAGAAGGACCCGCAGGTGCTGATCTCGCATCCGGGCATGGGCAACGACAGGCTGCCCGACCTGAAGGGCAAGCCGATCCTGATCGGCGCTGGCGGCCGCTCGTCGTACTGGCCCTGGCTCAAGTCCAAGTTCGGCTTCACCGACGACCAGGCCCGCCCCTACACGTTCAACATGGCGCCGTTCCTCGCGGACAAGACGCTCTCGCAGCAAGGCTTCCTGTCGAGCGAACCGTTCGCCATCGAGCAGGCCGGCGTGAAGCCGGTCGTGCATCTGCTGGCCGACTACGGCTTCGACAACTACCAGACGACCATCAACACGTCGTGGAAGCTGGTCAACGAGAAGCCCGATCTCGTGCAGCGCTTCGTCAGCGCCTCGATCGAGGGCTGGGTCTCCTACCTCAAGGGCGATCCGGCACCGGCCAATGCGCTGATCAAGCGCGACAACCCCGACATGGACGACGTCAAGATCGCCTATGCCCACAAGGCGATGAACGACAAGGGCATCGTCGACTCGGGCGACTCGAAGACGCTCGGCGTGGGTTGCATGACCGACGCGCGCTGGAAGAGCTTCTACGAGGCGATGGTCGCCGCCGGCGCGCAGCCGGCCGGCCTCGACCTGTCGAAGGCCTATACGCTGCGCTTCGTGAACAAGCGCGTCGGGATGGGATGAGCGCTGCCGGACTTACGATCGAAGCAGCCGGACAGCCGGCCGGGCGCGCCGCCCGGCCGGTCGTCAGCTGCCGCGGCGTCGCGAAGCTGTTCTCGAACGGCACGCTGGCGCTCCAAAACGTCGATCTCGACATCGGCCGGCACCAGTTCGTCTCGCTGCTCGGACCGTCGGGCTGCGGCAAGTCGACGTTGCTGCGGCTGATCGCGGGCCTCGGCGAGGCGTCGGCCGGGACGATCGACTGGCCGGAGGCCGAGCACGATTCGACGGGTGCGGCCCTGCCCAGCCTCTCCTTCGTCTTCCAGGAACCCACGCTGATGCCGTGGGCGAACGCCATCAAGAACGTGATGCTGCCGCTGAAGCTCGCCGGCGTGAAGCCGGACGAGCAGCGCGCGCGCGCGGCCGAGGCGCTGCGCATGGTCGGCCTCGCGTCGTTCGAGAACGCCTATCCGCGCGAGCTTTCGGGCGGCATGAAGATGCGCGTTTCGATCGCGCGCGCCATGGTGACGCGCCCGCAGGTCCTGCTGATGGACGAACCGTTCGCGGCACTGGACGAGATCACGCGCTTCAAGCTCAACAACGACCTGCTGGAGCTCTGGCATGCGTCCAGCTTCACCGTGGTTTTCGTCACGCATTCGGTCTTCGAGAGCGTGTTCCTGTCCCAGCGCATCGTGACGATGGCGGCACGGCCCGGCCGCGTCATCGCCGACATGGACGTGACGGCCCCCTATCCGCGCGCATCCGACTACCGGACCTCGCCGCTCTACAACGCCCATTGCAAGCTCGCGTCCGAGGCGCTCGAACGCGCGATGGGCCACGCGATCGGAGCGCACTGACATGCCCGACACGGCCGCCGCCCCCGTCATCACGATCGGCGACGACGCCCCACCGGTGATCCTGCAGGAGCGCCGGATCCTCGGCGTGCCGGCATCGACCTGGCCCAAGGTGCTGATGCCGCTCTTCGTCGGCGTGCTGGCGCTGGCGATCTGGGAATCGCTCGTCCGGTACAACGACATCCCGGCCTACATCCTGCCCGGCCCGCTGCTGATCGCCCAGACGATGGTCACCGACTGGGGGACCCTGTCGGGCTCGCTGTGGATCACGCTGTCGATCAGCCTCGCCGCCCTGTGCGTGGCGGTCCTGCTCGGCGTGTCGCTGTCGGTGCTGTTCGCGCAGTCCAAGTGGGTCGAGCTTTCGTTCTTTCCCTACGCGGTGATCCTGCAGGTCACGCCCATCGTGGCGATCGCCCCGCTGATCATCATCTGGGTCAACGACGTGAAGCTCTCGCTGCTGATCTGCGCGTGGATCGTCGCGTTCTTCCCGATCCTTTCCAACACCACGCTCGGCCTCAATTCGGCCGACCACAACCTGCTCAACCTCTTCCAACTCTACAAGGCGACGCGCTTCCAGACGCTGCTGCACCTGCGCCTTCCGTCGGCCCTTCCCTACTTCCTCGGCGGCCTCAAGATCTCGGGCGGGCTCTCGCTTATCGGCGCCGTCGTCGCCGAATTCGTCGCCGGGACGGGCGGCAGCCAGTCGGGCCTCGCCTACCGCATCCTCGAATCGGGCTACCAGCTGCGCATCCCCCGCATGTTCGCCGCCCTGTTCATGATCTCGATTTCGGGGATCGTGATCTTCCTGTGCCTGTCCACGCTGTCGCACATGGTGCTGCGTCGCTGGCACGAAAGCGCACTCAAGCGGGAAAACTGAGATGGCCGCAGGTTTCTTCGAAACGCCGCGCGCGGCGTCCTATGCCTTGCGCCATGTGCGCGTCCCCGCCCCGCTTGCGGCCGCGGCAGCACCTGCCAGCGCCGACGGCCATCTGCTCGTCGACATCGCCATCGCCGACGGTCGTATCGCCGACATCGTGCCCGCCGGCACGATCGACCCGTCGCGCGGCCCCGATCTGGCGCAGGCCAGCGTCTGGCCGACCTTCGCCGACGTCCACACGCATCTCGACAAGGGCCACATCTGGCCGCGCGCGGCCAATCCCGACGGCACGTTCTACGGCGCGCTGACGACCGTGATGGCCGACCGGCAGAAG
>JBIKWI010000026.1:0-26625 GCA_044356395.1 Tagaea sp.
GCCTTCCGACGGCTCGTCGAGCAGGACAAGGCGCGGATTTCCCATCAGCGTGCGCGCGATCGTCAGCATCTGCTGCTCGCCGCCCGACATGCGCCCGCCCGGCCGGTCGCGCATCGCGCCCAGGTTGGGGAACAGGTCGAACAGCCGCTCGGGCGTCCACGGCCGGCTCCCCGCGCGCGCGGTCCGGCGCCCGACTTCGAGATTCTCCATCACCGTCAGGCCGGTGAAGATGCGCCTGTCCTCGGGCACGTAGCCGATGCCGAGCCGCGCGATGCGGTAGGGCGCCAGGCGTTCGATGCGCGTGCCCTCGAACGCGACCGTTCCGCCGGCGACCGTCACGAGACCCAGGATCGACTTGAGGGTCGTGGATTTGCCGGCCCCGTTGCGCCCGAGGAGGGCCACGACCTCGCCCGCCGCCACCGACAGCGACACGCCGAACAGCACCTGCGCGCGGCCGTAAAATCCTTCGATACCCTCTGCGACGAGCATCAGCGCGCCTGCGATCCGAGATAGACCGCGCGGACGCGCGCGTCGGCGCGGACCTGCGCGGGGCTGCCCGACGCGATCAGCTCGCCGCGATCCAGCACGATCAGCCGGTCGGCATGCGCGAAGACCGCATCCATGTCGTGCTCGGTGAACAGCACCGCGATGGCGTCCTTGCGCGCCAGCGTGGCGACCAGTTCCATCAGCGCGCGCCGTTCGCCCGGCGCCATGCCGGCCGTCGGCTCGTCCATCAGCAGCAGACGCGGCCGGTTGGCCAGCGCCACCGCCAGTTCCACGCGCTTGAGATCGCCGTAGGCGAGGATGCCGCACGCCCGCCCGGCCTGGTCCGCGATCCCGACGCGCTCGAGAAGGGCCATCGCCTCGTCGCGGAAATACGACGAAGCCGGCCGCCAGAAGCGCATCAGCCCGCCGGCCGCCGACAGCAGCGCCATCTGAACGTTCTCGCGCACGCTCATCGAGCCGAATGTCGCGGTGATCTGGAACGTGCGCCCCACGCCCTTGCGCCAGATCGCATGCGGGGCGAGACCCACGAGGCTTTCGCCGCCGAGCGTGACCCCGCCCGCATCGGGCCGGAGCTGCCCGTTCAGGATGTTGAAGCAGGTGCTCTTGCCGGCACCGTTCGGGCCGATCATCGCCAGCAGTTCGCCCGCGCCGAGCGAGAAGCCCACGCCGCGCAACGCCTGCACGCCGCCGAACGATTTTTCCAGGCCGCTTGCTTCCAGCACGGTCATCGGCCCGCTCCCGCAAGGCGCTTCAGGGCACCCGCGATCCCCGTCGGGAAGACGAGGACGATGGCAAGGATCGTGAAGCCGAGGACCGCGCGCCAGTAGTCGGTCGCGCGCGCGATCTCGTCCTGCAGCAGCGTGAACGCGGCGGCCCCCAGCACCGGGCCGGTCAGCGTCTGGACGCCGCCCAGCAGCACCATCACGAGACCGTCGACCGAGCGCGTCACGCCGAGCGTCTCGGGCGAAATGCTTCCCTTGGAGAACGCGTAGAGCCCGCCTGCCAGCCCGGCGAATGCGCCGGCCACGACGAAGCCGAGCCACTGGAAGCGGCGCCGGTCGATGCCGATCGCCTCGGCCCGCAGGCTCGAATCGCGCGCCGCGCGCAACGCATAGCCGAAGGGCGCCGCGACGATCCGCCACAGCACGAAGATGCTCCCCGCACTCAGCGCCAGCACGAACCAGTAGAACGCGATGCGGTCCTTGAGCCAGTCCTGCGGCCACAGTCCGACGAGGCCGTTCGAGCCGCCGGTCAGCCCGTCCCACTGGAAGACGACCGACCAGGCGATCTGCGCGAAGGCGAGCGTGAGCATCGCGAGATAGACGCCCGAGAGCCGCACGCAGAACCACCCGAACAGCAGGGCCGCCGCCGCACCGAGCGCCGGGGCCGCCAGCAGGGCCGCCCCGACCGGCCAGCCGAGCTTCAGGAACACGAGCGCCGCCGCATAGCTGCCGAGGCCGAAATAGGCCGCGTGCCCGAACGACACCATGCCCGCCGGCCCCATCAGGAAATGGAGCGTGGCGGCGAACAGCGCGAAGATCGCGATGTCGATCAGCAGCACGAGCGCATATCCATCCCCGCCGAGCGGAACCAGCGCCAGCACCAGAAGCACCAGCAGGACCGACGGCCAGAACAGCCGGCCGGGCGGGACGAACAGCGGCTCGACCGTGCCCGCACCGCGCGCATGCGTCAGCGGCCGGCCGAGCAGGCCCCACGGGCGCAGCACGAGGACGACCGCCATGATCGCGAACTCGACCACCAGCGTGAGCTTGCTGAACGACACGACGCTGCCGAAGACATCGACGTCGCCGATGGCGATGCACGCCGCCTTCACCTGCGCGATCAGCAGGGCCGCGAGGAACGCGCCGCCGATCGAACCCATGCCGCCGACGACCACGACGACGAACGCATCGGAGATGATCGAAAGGTCGACCGCGAGATTGGCCGGCTCGCGCGGAAGCTGCAGGGCGCCGCCAAGCCCGGCAAGGAAAGCGCCGAGAAAGAACACGCCGGTGAACAGCCACGCCTGGTCCACGCCCAGTGCCCCGACCATCTCGCGGTCTTCGGTGGCCGCACGCACCAGCGTTCCCCACCGCGTGCGGTTCATCAGCAGCCACAGCAGGCCCAGCACCGCGGGCCCGACCGCGATCAGCAGCAGGTCGTATTCGGGCACGCGCCGCCCGAGGATCTCGACCGCGCCGCGCAGGCCGGGCGCGCGCGGCCCCAGCAGGTCTTCCGCCCCCCAGAAATGGAGGACGACGTCCTTGACGACGAGGGCAAGCGCGAAGGTCGCGAGCAGCTGGAACATCTCCGGCGCCCGGTAGATGCGCCGGAGCACCAGCGTCTCGATCAGGACGCCGACCAGGCCCGTGGCGAGGGCGGCGCACAGCACGCCGCTCCAGAATCCCAACGCGGAGCCGCGGCCGAAGAAGCCGACGAAGCTCCACGCGAAATACATGCCGAGCATGAACAGCGAGCCATGCGCGAAATTGACGATCCGGCTGACGCCGAAGATGATCGACAGTCCGGCCGCGACGAGGAACAGCGACGAGGCGCCGGCAAGCCCGTTGAGGAACTGGATGACGACGTTCGCCGTCATGCGCGCAGTACCGAGGGGGCGGCCCTACTCGGCCGGCCGCATCTTCGCGACGTCGGCGTCCGAGGGGAGGAAATTCGCGCCGTCGGCGTAGCTCCAGTCGACCATCACGCCCTTGCCGTCCCGGAGGCCGATGCGCCCGACATAGGCGCCCATCGTCGACTGGTGGTCCTGCCGGCGATAGGTGATGTCGCCGAACGGCGTGGAATGGGTCAGGCCCTTCATCGCCTCGACCAGCTTCTCGCTGTCGAGCGAGCCTGCCTTGCGGATCGCGGCTGCCGCACTCAGCACGGTCGAATAGCCGACGATGGAACCCAGACGCGGATAGTCGCGGAACTTCGCCCGGTAGGCGGCGAGGAATTTCTCGTGCTCGGGCGTGCGGATGTCCTGCCAAGGATAGCCCGTGACGTACCAGCCGACGGGAGCCTCGTCGAGCAGCGGGTCGAGATATTCGGGCTCGCCGCCCAGGATGTTGAAAACTTCCACGCCCTTGAACAGGCCGCGCGTCGTGCCTTCGCGCACGAACCGGGCGAGGTCGGGGCCGAACAGCGAGGAGAAGATCGCGTCGGGCTTGGCCGCCGCGATCGCGTCGGCGACGGGGCCGGCATCGATGCGGCCGAGCGGCGTGGCCTGCTCGATGACGAACTCGACGTCCGGCTGGCGCGCCTTGATGAGCTGCTTGAAGGCGGCCGTCGCGGACTGGCCGTATTCGTAGTTCGGATAGACGATCGCCCAGCGCTTCTTGCCGAGCTTCGCCGCCTCGGGCACCAGCATCGCGGTCTGCATGTAGGTCGAGGCGCGCAGGCGGAACGTGTAGCGGTTGCCCTGGTCCCAGACGATCTTGTCGGTCAGCGGCTCGGCCGCGATGAACAGGACCTTGCGCTCCTTGGCGAAGCTCGCCACGGCGAGGCCCACGTTGGACGGGAAGGTGCCGATCAGGAAAGCGACCTTCTCGCGCGTCAGCAGTTCTTCGGCCACGCGCACGGCATCGCCCGGCTGGCCGTTGTCGTCGCGGCTGACGATCTCGATCTTCCGCCCCAGCACGCCGCCGGCGGCGTTTATCTCGTCGACCGCCAGGTCCATGCCCTTCTTGTAGGGCTCGAGGAACGCGGCGAAGACCTTGTAGGAATTCAGCTCGCCGATCCGGATCGGCTCCTGCGCCGCGGCGTGCGGCGCCCCGCCGGCGAACGCGGCGGCAGCGGCCAGACCAAGCAACGTCCTGCGATCCATACCCGCCTCCTGGAAGATGCCCGCGCGCACCGCACGGACTTCAGTAGATGCATTTCCGGCGGCACTTTTCAATGCAGCCGGCCCCTGTACAACACGTCGACCGGCCCTGCTATTCCGCCGCCTGCCGCAGGTCGAGCCGCTTGAGCGCGCGGTCGATCCATTGGGCCGCAAGCTTTTCCTGTAACGCGTTCTGGCCGAGACGGGCGGCAAGGCCCGCAAAATCGACCTGGTCGAGATCCTGGTCCTGGTTGAAACACGAGAAGACGACCGTCTGTTTTCCGGTCGTCGGATCGCGGTGCGGCTGCAGGCACTGGGCGCAGATCTCCTTCATCATGCACTGCATGGGGGAGTTGATCGACCCGATCGCGTGGTGGCCGGGCTTCACGCACGGCTTCAGGAGCCCGTGGCGCGCGCGCCCCACCGCATCCATCATCCGGTCGGAGCCGATGGCGATCATCCGGTCGGCATCCTGCAGGCGCACGACCTGTTCGCCCAGCGCACCGGTCGCATAGGCGTTCATCGCCGCGACGATGTTGCCGACGAACGTGCGGTCCTGCGGGCGCGTGGCGGGGAAACCGGGGGCTTCGTCGCAGCACCACACGACAACGTCGGCCGCCGCCTCGATCTGCTCGACCTTGTAGCGGTCCTGCACCTTCTTGTAGCCGGCGAAATAGACGACCTTCGAACCGGCCTTGCGCAGTGCCGCCCCGATCGAGAACAGCACCGCGTTGCCCAGCCCGCCGCCGACCAGTGCTACCGTCTCGCCCGACGGCGTCTCGGTCGGCGTGCCGGTGGGGCCCATCATCACGACCGGTTCGCCCGGCTTCAGCCACGCGCACAGGTCGGACGAGCCGCCCATCTCGAGTGCGATCGCCGCGATCAGGCCCTTGTCGGGATCGGTCCACGCCCCGGTCATCGCGAGGCCTTCCATCGCCAGCACCGTGCCGTCCACGCGGCGCGCATGGGCCTCGTAGTTCTGCAGGCGGTAGAACTGGCCGGGCCGGAAGCTGCGCGCGGCGCGCGGCGCCTTGACGACGATCTCGACGATGTTGGGCGTCAGCCGGTTGACCGCGTGCACGTGCGCGCGCAGGTCGGCATCGAGCGCGGCGCGCAAGCTTGCCCACGTCACCGCCGAGCGCGGCAGCGCTTCCATCGCGCGCGTGACGACCGGATAGCCCTGCTTGGCCGACCCCATCGCCTTCACGACGTTGCCGAAATACGAGGGATGCAGGTCGCCGAAGAAGCTGGCGCGCCTGGCCTCGGCCCCGATGCCCATCAGCACGTGCGGGATCGTCGGCTTGGACGTCTGTTTTTCCGGCTCGACAGGATTGCCCTCGGCGTCGATCGCCGCGAAATACTTGCCGTGCAGCTTCACGCGGCCCGGTTCCTCGCGGGCGAGCACCGTGTTGGGCTGCGTGCCGGCGGCGACAAGGATCGCGCGCGCAGGCAGCGTGCGCTCGCTGCCGTCTGCGTCCTTCACCTTCAGCGCCTTCGCGGCCCCGAACCCGTCCACCTCGACCGCGACAGGCGTGAGCCCTTCGGCGAAGCGCACGCCTTCTTCCAGAGCCTTGGCGACTTCCTCGTGGTTGAGGGTATAGGACGGCGCATCGATCAGGCGGCGGCGATAGGCGACCGTCGCCCCGCCCCAGCCGTCGAGCAGCTTCGCAAGATCGGGCGCACGCCCTTCGGCCTTCGCCTTCGCGCGCTCGGCAGCGATCGCGCGCGCATGCGCGATGTACTCGGCCGCGATCTCGGTATCTTCGGGCGTCCAGCGCGCGCGCACGACGGCCTCGCCGCGCTCGGCGACCAGCGTGTCGTAGCGGTGCGCGAACTTCTCGACCTGCCGCACATAGTACGCGAGCGATTCCGTCGCGGTATCGATGGCCGTCAGGCCGCCGCCGATCACGACGACCGGCAGGCGGATCTGCAGGTTGGCGAGCGAGTCCTTCTTGGCGGCACCCGTCAGCTGCAGCGCCATCAGGAAGTCCGACGCCTGGCGCACGCCGCGCGCAAGGCCGCCCGGCATGTCGATGATGGTCGGCCGGCCCGCTCCCATGCACAGCGCCACATGGTCGAAGCCCATCGCATAGGCCTCGTCGATCGTGATCGTGCCGCCGAATCGCACGCCGCCGTACATGGCGAACTCAGCGCGCCGCTCGAGCAGCAGGCGGATCACCTTCAGGAAATTCTTGTCCCAGCGCACGGTGATGCCGTACTCGGCCACGCCGCCGAACCCGGCAAGCACGCGCTCGTCGAGATTCTCGAACAGGGCCGCACTGTCGCGCACCGGTTCGAACGGCACGCGCGCACCGTTCGCGTCGACACCCGAGACCGACGGCGGCAGCGGCTCGATCTTGAGGCCGTCGATGCCGGCAACCGCGTGGCCGTCGTTCATCAGGTGATGGGCAAGCGTGTAGCCGGCGGGGCCGAGCCCCACGACCAGCACCTTGCGGCCCGTATCCGGGCGCGGCAGCGGCCGGCGCAGATTGAGCGGGTTCCAGCGCGTGAGCAGCGAATAGATCTCGAATCCCCACGGCAGGGCGAGCACGTCCTTGAGGATGCGCGTCTCGGCCTGCGGGATGTCGACGGGTTCCTGCTTCTGGTAGATGCAGGCCTTCATGCAGTCGTTGCAGATGCGGTGCCCGGTCGCCGCGACCATCGGGTTGTCGACGAGGATCGTGGCGAAGGCGCCGAGCGCGAAGCCGTTGGCCTTCAGCGCGTGCATCTCGGAGATCTTCTCCTCGAGCGGGCAGCCCGCAAGGTTGACGCCGAACACGGTCTTCTGGAACGAACCCGTCTTCTTGTCCTTCAGGCCCTTCGAGCAGGAGTCCTTGCCCTGCACGTGGCACCAGATGCAGTAGTTCGTCTGGTCGAGCGCCTGCTTGAGATCCATGCCTTCGTCGGTGAGCGCGAAGCCCTCGCGATGGCGCCAGTCGTGCTCGGGCAGCCGCTGCATGCGCACGCCGTCGATCTCGACCGTCTCGAGCGGGATGTAGTTGAGCGGATCGAGCTTGTGCGGCTGGCGGAACAGGATGCCCTTGCCGTGCCGCGCACGCCCGGCCTCGGTGACGAGCGCCCAGCCGGCATAGTCCAGCGCCAGGGCCAGCGCCTGCGCGTTGGCCGCCTCGTCCTTCTCCCAGGCCGTCACGGCTTCGGCGAATTTGAGTTCCGTCCAGCCCGCGCCCAACAGCTTGTCCATTGCCGACGGATCGAACGACGCCAGCGCTTCGGCTTTGGCAGCCTTGGCGGCGCGCCGCTGCACGAACAGCCGCTTGACCGCATAGAGCGGGGCAAGCGCATGCGTGCGCCGGGCAAGCGCGTCGACTTCGCCTTCGATGCCGAAGAGCCTGGCGACGAACGCGTCGACATGCGGCCCCAGATCGACCAGCAGGTTGCCCTCGTCCTTCGCGGCGAGCGCGTCCGGGTTCGCGCGCGCGGCCATCAGCCGGTCGTGCAGTGCCGCATCGGCCGATTTCAGCGCGTCGGCGAACAGTCCGTCGATGCGGGCCAGCTTCGCCCGATCGTAGAGATCGGCGAAGACGAGGCCGAAGGCGAGGTTCATGTGAGGTCCGTGAGCTTTCTGAGGAGTTCTGTCATCGTCGCGCGCTCGTCCGGCGTCATCGGTTCGAGCACGGCCTTCGAGACGCGGTGTGCGCGGCGGATCGCTTCGCGCGTCAGCGTTCGGCCCGCAGCGCTCAGCCGCAGCAGCGTGGCGCGCCGGTCGTTGGGATCGGGACGCCGGTCGATCAGGCCGCGCGCCATCAGCCGCTGGATCACGCCCTGGATCGTCGCCGGATCCATCGCGGTCATGCGGCCGAGCAGGTTCTGCGACACCTCGCCGCGCTCGCTGATCTTGGCGAGTGCCGCAAACTGCGTGGTCGTGAGATCGAGATCGCCGACCTCCTTCTCGAACTGCGCCACATGGCGCTGGTGCGCGCGGCGCAGCAGGTGGCCGATCTGCGTTTCGAGAACGTACTCGCACTCGCCCGTCTTCGTCGCGGCCGGGATGGCTTCGAGTTTGGCGGCAGGCTGCATCGGCACTCCGGAGCAGGTCGTTCGTATACATATGTGTCGTTTGCCCGCACCCGATTGTCAAGACGGCTCCAAGCATCTGGTCCGGGCCGGGAATCCGGTCTATCTGCTCATTCCGTGAACGCTGTCTCGCCTCCTTCCGCCCGACCGGTCGGGCTCTGGCTGCTCGCCTGCTGCGCGATGATCTTCGCGATGGTCGTCATCGGCGGCATCACGCGGCTGACCGAATCGGGCCTGTCGATCGTCGAATGGCGGCCGGTGACCGGCACGCTGCCACCGCTTTCCGACGCCGAGTGGCAGGCCGAGTTCGACAAGTACCGGCAGATCGACCAGTACCGGCTGATGAACCAGGGCATGAGCCTGCCCGAGTTCAAGCGCATCTTCTTCTGGGAGTGGTTCCACCGGTTCTGGGGGCGCCTGATCGGTCTCGTGTTCTTCTTCCCGTTCGTCTGGTTTTTCTGGCGCGGGCAGGTGCGGGGCGCCTTGGCGGGCAAGCTCTTCGCCCTGTTCTGTCTCGGCGGGCTGCAGGGCGCCATCGGCTGGTGGATGGTGGCAAGCGGCCTCCAGCGCGACATGCTGGCGGTCAGCCAGTACCGGCTCGCGGTGCACCTCGCGATGGCGCTCGCCCTTCATGTCGGCCTGCTGTGGATTGCGCTCGACCTGCTGCGCGGGCCGCGTCGACCGTCGCGCGCACGGCGCTTCGGGATCGGCGTGCTCGGCTTCGTCTTCCTCACGATCCTCGCCGGCGCCTTCGTCGCGGGCCTCGACGCGGGCCTCGTCTCCGACACGTTCCCGCTGATGGACGGCCGCCTCGTGCCGGCCGGCTACGGCGACATCGCGCCGTTCTGGCGAAACCTGTTCGAGAACCATGCGGCCGTGCAGTTCAATCACCGCTGGCTCGGCATCGCGGCGGCGGTGCTGGCCTGCCTGTTCGCGTGGCGCTTCGCCGGCCACGTGCAGCGGCCGTTCGACCGGCTCGCGCTCCTCGCGGTCCCGGCGGCGGCGGTCGCGCAGGCGGGGCTCGGCATCGTCACGCTCCTGCTGTGGGTGCCGATCCCGCTCGCCGCCGCCCATCAGGCCGGTGCGGTGATCCTGCTGAGTGCGGCCACGCTCGCGGCCCACGCGCTGGGCCGCAGGGCCTAGCGCCGCTGCGGCAGCACGAGGCTGAAGGCGAACACGCAGGCGGCGGCGACCACCACCGACGGGCCCGACGGCGTATCGAACTCGACGGATGCGAGCAGTCCCGCGACCGAGGCGAACGCGCCGATACCGCTTGCGATCGCGGCCATGCTTTCCGGGCTGCGTGCGAAACGCCGGGCGGCGGCTGCCGGCATCACGAGCAGGGCCGTGACCAGCAGCACGCCGACGATCTTCATCGCGACCGCGACGAGCACGGCCAGCAGCAGCACGAAGGCAAGGCGCATCGCACCCACATTGACGCCCTCGACCGCGGCGAGGTCGGCATGCACCGTGACCGACAGCAGCGGGCGCCACAGGAAAGCCAGCAACGCCAGCCCCGCAACCGCCCCTCCCCAGATCCATGCGAGATCGGCGCGGCCGACCGCCAGGATGTCGCCGAACAGGTAGCCGATCAGGTCGACGCGCACGTCCTCGACGAACGAGATCGCCACGAGCCCCACCGACAGTGCCGTGAACGCGCAGATCGACAGCAGCGTGTCGGGCGCCAGGCGCGCGCGCGCCAGCATGGCGGTCAGCACCATGGCGAAGATCGCGCACAAAGTCGCGATGGCGATGTTGACCTCGACATGCAGCAGGAAGCCGAGCGCCACGCCCAGCAGGGCCGAGTGCGCGAGCGCGTCGCCGAAAAACGCCATGCGCCGCCACACGACGAAGCTGCCCAGCGGGCCCGCGATGGCGGCAAGCCCGACGCCCGCGAGGACCGCGCGCCAGAAGAACTCATCCATGCGTGTGCCCCGCATGGTCGTGATGCGCGTGACGGGCGTGATCATGCGCATCGTGCACGTGGTCGTGCCGGTGCCGGTAGAGGGCAAGCGATTCGCCCGCCCGCGCGCCGAACAGCTCGGCGAAGGCGGGGTCCTTGCCGATCGCTTCGGGCCGCCCGGTGCAGCAGACATGGCCGTTGAGGCACAGCACGCGGTCCGATCGGGCCATCACCAGATGAAGGTCGTGGCTGACGAGCAGCACGCCGCAGCGGTGCCGGTCGCGCACGTCGGCGACCAGATCGTAGAGCGCGTCCTGCCCGATCACGTCCACGCCCTGCGCCGGTTCGTCGAGCACGAGAAGCTGCGGTCGGCGCAGCAATGCGCGAGCCAGCAGCACGCGCTGGAACTCGCCGCCCGACAGGCCCTGCACGGGCGCGTCGATGCGCGCCGCCACGCCGACCTCGTCGAGGGCCGCTTCGATCTCGGCGCGCGAGAAACGTCCGGCCAGTCCCACGAAGCGCCCGACGCGCAGCGGCAGGTTGTCGTCGACGGCGAATTTCTGCGGCATGTAGCCGACGACAAGCCCGGACTGCCGTTCGACCGTGCCGGCATCGGCACCTGCAAGACCGAGAAGCACGCGCAGCAGCACGGTCTTGCCCGCTCCGTTGGGTCCGATCAGCGTGACGATTTCGCCGGGCGAAACCGAAACATCGACGCGGTCGAGCACCGTGCGCTCCTCGAAGCGCTTGACGATGCCGCGGCCGGCGATCAAGGGGGCCGATGCCGTCACGTCCGGCAGCCGGCGCAGGTTCCGGCGACTTCGACCGTGCGCGCACCCACCTCGAAGCCGAGGCTGGCCGCACTCGTGTCGATCGCCGCGGCGATGCGCGGATCGTCGAGCTCGACCGCCGTGCCGCAGCGCCCGCAGATCAGGAACTGCGTGGCGTGCCGCTCGCCCGGATGCGTGCAGCCGATATAGGCGTTGAGGGACTCCACACGGTGAACCAGCCCCTGTTCCAGCAGGAACTCCAGCGCGCGATAGACCGTCGGCGGTGCCGCCGAGCGGCCGTCCGCGCGCAGCGCGTCGAGCAGCTGGTAGGCACCGACCGGCTTGTGGCTCGCCCACACGAGTTCGAGCACGCGCCGGCGCAGCTCCGTCAGTTTCTCGCCGCCGGCGGCGCACACGCGCTCGGCCGCGGCAAGGGCCGTGCCCACGCAGGCCCCGTGGTCGTGCCCGGCATGTGGGGCCTTCGTCGCGCGTTTCGCCATCGCCTTGCTTTCGAACGGTATGTTATACTATACGGTATATTATACCCCGTAGCCGGACAGGACGACCATGCGAATCTTCAGCCTGCTTGCCCTCGCCGCCCTGCTTGCGGGGGCGTCCCCCGCCGACGCCGCACCGCGCGTCGTCACGAGCTTCGCCCCCCTGCAGTCCGTCGTCGCCGGCGTAATGGAAGGTATCGGCACGCCGGAAACGCTGGTCCGGAGCGGGGCCTCGCCGCACGTCTACGCGATGCGCCCGTCCGAAGCGCGCCTGCTGGAGGAAGCGCAGCTCGTCTTCTGGATCGGGCCGGAGTACGAGACGTTCCTCGCCCGCCCGCTGGCCGGACTCGCCGGCCGCGCGCGGATCGTCGCGCTGTCGGGCCTGCCGGGGACGGTGAAGCTTGCCGCACGCAGCGGCGGCGCTTGGGAAACCGACGGCCACGGCCACAGTCATGGCCCGAAGGGGAACGACGGCCACATGTTCCTCGATCCGCGCAACATGATGCTGCTGGCGCAGGCGGCCGCCAACGAACTGGCGCGGCTCGATCCGGCGAACGCGGCGCGCTATGCGGCCAACGCGACGAAGACAGTCGCGCAGCTGGACGCGCTCGACCGCGAGCTTGCCGGAACGCTGCGTCCGCTCGCGGGAAAGCCGTTCGTCGTCTTCCACGATGCCTACCAGTATTTCGAGACCCGGTACGGCCTTGCCCCGGCGGGATCGATCACCGTCAGCCCGGAACGCCGGCCCGGCGCCCAGCGCATCCAGCGCATCCGCGACCGGGTGCGCAGCTCGGGCGCCATCTGCGTTTTCGCCGAACCGCAGTTCGAGCCGTCGCTGGTCCGCACGGTCGTCGAGGCGACCGACGCGCGCACCGGCACGCTCGACTATGCCGGCACGGGCGTGCCGCTCGGGCCGGACTTCTATCCGACGGTCATGCGCGGGCTCGCGACTTCGCTGGCGGCGTGCCTGTCGCGTCCTTGAGGGCGTGCGCGATCACCTTGCGCATCAAGGTCGGAAGCGCCACGTCGCCGAGCCGGTCGATCGCCACCCACTGGCCGCCTTCCACGTCCGCGCGGCGGCCGCGCGCCGTCCACACGGTCAGTTCCAGTTCGAAATGCGTGAAGCCGTGGCGCACGCGGCCGGGCAGGACACGCCACGCAAGTGCCGCAGGGGCCGCCGCACGCGCGGCCTTCTCCGACGGATCGGTCTTCGCCCATTCGCTCGACGGCACCTCCATCATGCCGCCCAGCAGGCCGTCGTCGGCGCGGCGGCGCAGCCACACGGCACCCGTGCGGTCGCTCAGCACATAGGCGATGGCGCGCCGCGTGGGCCGCTTGGCGCGGGGAAGCTTGACCGGATAGCGCTCCGCTTCGCCCGCAGCACGCGCCCGGCAGGCGAGCTTCCACGGGCACAGCATGCAACGCGGCTTGCGCGGGCTGCACACGGTCGCCCCCAGATCCATCGTCGCCTGCGCGAAATCGCCGGGCCGGTCGGCCGGCACGATGTCGGCAAGGACGGCGCGGATCTCTGGCTTCGCCTTGGGCAGCGGGGTCGAAATCGCATGCAGGCGCGTGACGACGCGCTCCACGTTGCCGTCGATCACGACGCTTGCCCGGCCGAAGGCGATCGCCGCGATGGAAGCAGCCGTATAGGGCCCGATGCCCGGCAGTTCGAGCAGGCCTTCCTCGGTATCGGGGAACACGCCGCCATGTCCGTTCGCGACGGCCTGCGCACAGGCATGCAGGTTGCGCGCCCGCGCATAGTAGCCAAGCCCTGCCCAGGCATGCAGCACGTCCTCGCGCGGGGCCGCCGCCAGTGCTTCGACCGTCGGCCAGCGTTTCACGAACGTGTCGAAATAGGGACCGACCGTCGCGACCGTCGTCTGCTGCAGCATGATCTCGGCAAGCCAGACGCGGTACGGATCGGGCCGCTCGCCGGCCGCCGCACGCCAAGGCATGACACGCCGGTGCCGGTCGTACCAGGCGAGCAAAGCTGCGGTCAGGGCCGTCATCGCCGGGAAATTTGGAGTCGCATGGGCGGCAGTCTAGACTGACGGCCATGGCGCTCAAGGCGATCGCGACGCAGGTACCCAAGCTCACGAAGGAAGCGCTGAAGCGGCGCGGCCCCGCCTTCGCCACCATCGTGGCGGAGTGGGCCAACATCGTGGGACCGGCGCTGGCCGGCTGCACGCTGCCCGAGAAGCTCGGCACGCCGCCGCGCCCGCCCAAGGGCGTGACGGCGCCCCCGCAGGCGGGCGTGCTGACGCTGCGCGTGGCCGGCGGAGCGGCGATGGAGCTCCAGCACCTTGCCCCGCAGCTCGTCGAGCGGATCAATTCCTTCGCCGGATTCAAGGCGGTCGACCGGCTGCGCTTCGTGCAGGGGCCGATGCCGCTCGCATCCGAACCGCCGGCGGCCCCGCCGCGGCCCCTGTCGGCGGCCGAGCGGCGCAACATCGGCCAGGCAGTCGAGTCGCTGGCCGATGACGAATTGAAGGCAGCCCTGTTCAGGCTGGGCGAGGGTCTTACCCGGGGTCGCCGCGGAAAAGCCTAGATTCTCCGGTGGGATAGATCGACTTATCCCCAATCGGGGGAATCGACCTTGAGGAGTCCGGCTCCGAGTCGGTACGATCACAACATCTTGTGGGTGGAATGATGAACAAACGGCACATCTCGACGTTTTTCGCGGCTTTCGCACTGATCGGCCTCGCCTTTTCAGCCGGGGCGCAGACGCCTGTGCCCGCCCCGCGCGCCGAGGGCCTCGACATGGTCATGGGGGCCCCCGACGCCCCGATCACGATCATCGAGTACGCGTCGCTCACCTGCCCGCACTGCGCAAAGCTCCACATCGAGACGATGCCGCGCCTGAAGGCCGAGTACATCGACACCGGCAAGCTCAAGCTCGTCTTCCGCGACTTCCCGCTCGACCGCATCGCGCTCAACGCCGCGATGCTCGCGCGCTGTGCCGGACCCGAGCGCTTCTTCACGTTCATCGACGTGTTCTTCGCCCAGCAGGCCAACTGGCTGCGCGGCAACTCGGCCGACCAGATCATGGGCTCGCTGCGCCGGCTGGCGCGCACCGGCGGCATGACCGAAGCGGCGATGGACGCCTGCCTCGCCAACACCGAGATGCAGAACGCCGTGCTGTCGCAGTCGATGACGGGCGAGCGCGAGCACAAGGTGCAGTCCACGCCCACGCTGGTCATCAACGGCACCGTCCATCGCGGCGGCCAGACCTTCGAAGAACTCGACAAGATCCTGAAACCGCTCGCGGGCAACCGCTAGCGTCAGGTCCAGTACCCAGGGAGTCCACGACCCATGCAGTTCGTCAAGTTGCGCCTGTCCGGCTTCAAGTCGTTCGTCGAGCCGACCGAGTTCGCCATCGAACCCGGCCTTACCGGCATCGTCGGTCCCAACGGCTGCGGCAAGTCGAACCTCGTCGAGGCCCTGCGCTGGGTGATGGGCGAGAACCGCGTCAAGGCGCTGCGCGGCGGCGAGATGGACGACGTGATCTTCGCCGGCACGACGAGCCGACCGGCGCGCAACGTGGCCGAAGTGGGCCTGTTCGTCGACAACGGCGAGCGCCGCGCGCCGGCCGCGTACAACGACATGAACGACTTCGACGTCGTGCGCCGCATCGAGCGCGAGAAGGGTTCGGCCTACCGCATCGGCGGGCGCGAAGTGCGCGCGCGCGACGTGCAGCTGTTCTTCCAGGACGTCGGCTCGGGCGCGCATTCGCCCTCACTCGTCAGCCAGGGGCGCATCGGCGCCATCATCCAGGCCAAGCCCACCGAGCGCCGCCAGATCCTGGAAGAGGCCGCCGGCATCACCGGCCTGCATTCGCGCCGCCACGAGGCGGAACTGAAGCTGAAGGCCGCCGAACAGAACCTCGCCCGCCTCGACGACGTCATCACGACGCTGACCGCCCAGCTCGACGGACTCAAGAAGCAGGCCCGTCAGGCCGCGCGCTACCGCAACATGAGCGACCTCGTGCGCCGCGCCGAGGCGATCCTGTTCCACCTGCGCTGGGAAAAGCAGCTGGCCGACGGCGCCATGGCGACCGAACGGCTCGCTGCGGCCGAAGCGCTGGTCATCGACATCACGACGCGCGCCGCTGCGGCATCGACCGTCGTCGCCGAAGCGCAGGCCCTGCTCCCCGACCTGCGCCGCCACGAGGCGGAAGCGGCCGCGGCGCTGACGCGCCTGCAGGTCGCGGGCGAGCAGCTTGCCGAGGAAGAGCGCCGCGTGCGCGGCCAGATCGAGGCACTCGACGCGCGCCTCGAACAGCTTGCGCGCGACAGGACGCGCGAGGAATCCCTGCTCGCAGACGCGCACGCCGCGCGCGAGAAGCTGGCGGCCGAACTTTCCGAGCTCGCCGAGCACGATTTGCGCGCGGCCGAGGAGGAATCCGGCCTCGCCACCGATGTCGAGGCACGCCGCAACGAGGTGGAAACGCTCGACGCCGATCTCGCGCGCGCCACCGAAGCGGTCGCCAAGGCCGAGAGCGAACGCGCCTCGCTGCAGCGCGAACTGGGCGACCTTGCCGGGCGTCTTGCCCGCCTTGCCGACCGCCGCGCGTCGCTGGAAGCCGACAAGGCCAGGCTCGAAGCCCAGCTCGCCGGTTCCGACGAGAAGCGCCTTGCCGCCGAAGCGCGTCTCGCGCAGGCCGATGCCGACCTGAACGCGGCCGTCTCGGCCGCCGAGGACGCCGAAGGCGCGCGCCGGGCCGCGCAGGAAGAGGAATTCGCCGCGCGCGAGACGCTGCGCGAGGCCGACCAGAACCGTTCGAAGCTCGACGGCGAACGCCAGGGCATCGGGCGTGCGCTTGCCGCTCTCACCAAGAACGCCGGCCCGCATGCGCCCGTGATGGATGCGCTGCGCGTCGTCGCCGGCTACGAGACGGCACTGGGTGCGGGTCTCGGCGACGACCTTTCCGCCTCGCTCGACGGCGAAGCGGCGCGCAACTGGCGCACGCTTGACATCGCCGGCAACCCGCCTGCGCTTCCGGTGGGTGCCACACCGCTGTCGGATTTCGTCCAGGCACCCGAAGCGCTCGCGCGCCGGCTGTCGCAGATCGGCATCGTCGCCGACGCGGCGACGGCCGAAGCGCTGGCCCCGCAGCTGGCGCAGGGCCAGCGCCTGGTCACGCGCGAGGGTGCGCTGTGGCGCTGGGACGGGTTCGCCCAGCGTGCGGGTGCCGCCTCGCAGGCGGCCGAGCTGCTGACGATGCGCAACCGGCTCGAAGCGCTCGATGCCGAGCTGGTCCGCGCGCGCGAGATCGCCGACGGGGCCCGCATCCGCCATGCCAACGCGCAGGCCGCCGGCAAGGAAGCCGAGGCGAAGGACCAGGCCGCACGCGCCGCCACGCGCGCGACGGCCGCCGCCGTCGAAGCCGCGCGCGGCGAGATCGTGCGCATCGCGCGCGAGACCGAGAACGAGTCGGCCAAGCTCGGCCTGCTCGCCGGCGAGATCGACCGCAACGAGACCGAGCGCGCCGAGTTCGACGGCCGTCGCGCCGCCGCCGAGACGCGCTTCGCCGAGATCGAGGATCCAGCGCAGGCCCGCGCCAAGCTCGCCGAGGACCGCCAGTCGCTGTCCGCCGCCCGCCAGGCGCTGGCCGAACGCGAGGCCGCGTCGGCCCGCCTCGTGCGCGAGCGCGAAGGCCGCGAACGCCGCCGCCACGCGATCGGCAACGAGACCGAGGCGTGGGCCAACCGCGCCGATTCCGCCCAGCGCCAGATCGCCACGCTCGTCGAGCGCGCCGAACTGACGGCAAGCGAGCGCGAGGAACTGGCCGGCCGCCCGGCCGAGATCGCCGCCGAACGCGAAGCCCTGCTGACCAAGACGCAGGAGATGGAAGCCGTCCGCCGCAAGGCCGCCGACGATCTGGCCGCCGCCGAGAACGCCGTGCGCGAGGCCGACCGCGCGCTGAAGGCCGTGGAAGCAAGCCTCGTCGAGGCGCGCGAGGACCGCGTGCGCGAGCAGGGCCATGTCGAGCAGCAGGCGGCGGCAAGCGAGCAGCTCGTGGCCACGATCCGCGAACGCCTCGACTGCGCGCCGGACGGCTGCCTTGCCGCCGGTATGGTCGATCCTTCCGACGAGCTGCCCGCGATGGAAGACATCGAGCGCCGCCTCGAGCGCCTCGTGAAGGAGCGCGACAACATGGGCCCGGTCAACCTGCGCGCCGAGCAGGAAGCCGAAGAGGTCGAAGCGCAGATCCTGGGCATGACGACCGAGAAGGACGATCTCGTCGCCGCCATCGCCAAGCTGCGCCAGGGCATCAACAGCCTCAACAAGGAGGCGCGCGAGCGCCTGCGCGAGGCCTTCGCCAAGGTCGACCAGCATTTCCAGGACCTGTTCTCCCGCCTGTTCGGCGGCGGGCGCGCGCACCTGACGCTGTCGCCGGTGATGGGCGCCGACGGGCAGGTCAACGACGACCCGCTCGAAGCGGGCCTCGACGTGATGGCTTCGCCGCCGGGCAAGAAGCTCCAGTCGCTCACGCTGCTGTCGGGCGGCGAGCAGGCGATGACCGCACTGGCGCTGCTGTTCGCCGTGTTCCTCACCAACCCCGCCCCGATCTGCGTGATGGACGAAGTCGACGCGCCGCTCGACGACGCCAACGTCGACCGGTTCTGCAAACTGCTCGACGAGATCGGCCGTTCGTCGGGCGTGCGCTTCATCGTCGTCACGCACCACCGCCTCACCATGGCGAAGATGGACCGCCTCTTCGGCGTCACGATGGCCGAGCGCGGGGTCTCGACCCTCGTCTCGGTCGATCTTCGCAGTGCAGAAAAGCTCCGCGCGACGGCCTGACGCGCGGGGCGTTTTCGCTTGATTATCAAGGCCGTAGTTTTCCCCCTTCGGCCTTGACAGGGGAACGGCCCGACCCTATTGTCCGCGCCGTCATCGAGGCGGAAAAGGGCGGATTCTTCGCCCTTTTTTGTCGTTTCGACCGGCAGCGAACTCGAGGAGTTCCACGAGCATGACCGATCCGGACGACCGGACGCGCCAGCTCGACGAACTCTCGGCCAAGGTAGAGGCCGTGCAGGCGCGCCGGGCGAAAGCGGAGACGCGTTCGGCGTCTTCGGCCGGGCGGACGACGGGGCAGATGGGCCTCGGCTTCCGCATCTCGGTCGAACTGCTCGCCACGCTCGCCGTCGGGACCGGGATGGGCTTCGTGCTCGACCGGTGGCTCGGCACCTCGCCGTGGCTGACGCTCGCGTTCTTCATGCTCGGTGCAGCCGCCGGCATGCGCAACGTGATCCGGGTCGCCACCGCCGCCCAGAAGAAGGTGGCGGACGACGCGGAACGCAAGACCGAGACCGAGACCTGATTTCTAGTTTTTCCGGAGCACCCGCACCGTGGCAAGTCCCCTCGAGCAGTTCCAGATCAAGCCGATCGTGCAGTTCAGCCTGGCGGGCTACGACCTCGCCTACACGAACTCGGCGCTGATGATGACGGTCGCGGCCGTCGCGGCATCGGTGCTGCTGCTCGCCGCGGCGAACGGGGCCCGCCTCGTGCCGGGCCGGCTCCAGTCGGTGGGCGAGATCATGTACGGCTTCATCGCCGGCATGGTGCGCGAGAATGTGGGCGACGAAGGGAAAAAGTATTTTCCGTTCTTCTTCACGCTCTTCTGCTTCGTGCTGTTCGGCAACCTCGCGGGCATGATCCCGGGGGCCTTCACCTTCACCAGCCACATCGTCGTGACGTTCACGATGGCGCTCGCCATCTTCCTCGTCATCACCGTGATCGGCTTCATGCACCACGGCACGCACTTCTTCTCGCTGTTCTTCCCGTCGGGCGCACCCCTTGCGACCGCACCGATCCTGATCCCGATCGAGGTGATCTCGTACATGGCCCGCCCGATCTCGCTGTCGGTGCGCCTGTTCGCGAACATGACGGTGGGCCACATCATCATGAAGATCTTCGCGGGCTTCGTGATCAGCCTGGGCGCGTTCTTCGTGATCCCCGGCGTCGTCCCCTTCGCGGTGCTGGTCGGCATCTCGGCGCTCGAGTTCTTCGTCGCCGCCCTCCAGGCCTACATCTTCACGATCCTGTCCTGCATCTACCTGCACGACGCGATCCACCTGCACTGAGCGCCGTTGGCACCCTGCCCCGACCCTGTGGACCGGCAGGGTGCCAACGAAGCGACCAGTAAACCGAAAGAGAGAGGAACATCGTTATGGAAGTCGCAGCAGCAAAGCTCATCGGCATGGGACTGGCCGCCATCGGCATGATCGGTGCGGGCATTGGCGTGGGCTCGGTGTGGGCCAGCCTGATCTCGGCCGTCGCGCGCAACCCGGCCGCCAAGGACAACGTGCAGGTCTTCGCCTACATCGGCTTCGCGGTGACCGAGTTCATCGCGCTGCTCGCCTTCGTCATCGCGATCCTGATCTTCGTCTCCTGATCCCGTTTCCGGGGAAGGGCACCCGCCCTTCCCCGGATCCGTTTTCCCGAAGGGGAAATCCGATGCCGCAGTTCGACCCCACTTGGTTCCCCAGCCAGATCTTCTGGCTTGCCGTCATTTTCCTCGCCTTCTACGTCGTGCTCTCGAAGCTCGTGCTGCCCAAGCTCGGTGCCGCGATCGAGGGCCGCGAGAAGCAGATCGAGGGCGACCTCGCGCGCGCCGGCTCGCTAAAGGGCGAGAGCGACGCGATGATCGCCACCTACGAGAAGGCGCTGGCCGAGAGCCGCGCCAAGGCCCAGGCCGTGCGCGCCGAGACCGAGGCGAAGCTCGCCAAGGACGCCGCCGCGAAGTCGGCCGAGCTGAACGCCGCCCTCGGCGACAAGATCAAGGCCGCCGAGGCGAAGATCGCCGAGGCGCGCCGCGCCGCCCTTTCCAACGTCGAGACGCTGGCCGCCGAGATCGCCGTCGAGGCCGCCCGCAAGATCGGCGGCATCTCGGTGACCGAGGCCGACGCCAAGTCCGCGGCGCGCGGCTAGGAGCACGAACATGGCAATCCTGCAGAACGAATATCTCTGGATCTCGCTGGCGATCCTGACGCTGTTCTGGCTCGCCGCCGGCCCGGTCAAGTCGGCCGTGCTGGGCGGGCTCGACGCGCGCGCCGCGCGCATCGCCAAGGACCTCGAAGAAGCCGCCGCCTTGCGCAAGCAGGCCGAAGCGCTGCTGGCCGAGTACCAGGCCAAGCACCGTGAGGCGATGGCCCAGGCCGAAGCGATCCTGACCAACGCGCGCGAGGAAGCCGCCCGTCTCGCCCAGAAGGCCGAGGGCGACCTCGCCGCCTCACTCAAGCGCCGCGAGGACCTGGCGATGGAGCGCATCGCGCAGGCGGAAGCCGCCGCCACCGCCGAGGTGCGCACCGCCGCGGTCGACCTCGCGATGGCAGCAACGAGCCGCCTGCTCGAAGGCCGCCTCGACGCCGCCCGCCAGGACGCGCTGATCGACGGCGCCATCAAGGCGATGCCCGCCCGCCTGAACTGACGTTTTCCGGCACGAGGCCGGAGTACGAAGACGCCGCCGCCCGCAAGGTCGGCGGCGTTTTTGTTTCCGGGGTGAGTTGACGGCCGTTGACGCAAAGTTTCGTCAACACGCCAAGTCCTTGATATCGCGCGGCCCCCTTGTTGACGTTGACGGTAGACGCGATTCTGTTGACGAAGATTTCCGGTCGATTTTCAGGCACGCGTCCGCTCGATCCCCTTCACAATGTCAAAGAGCGCACGGCCGGATGATCTCGGCCGATGCGAGGAATGCTAATCCACAATAGGATGAAATACAACCATAAATACAATAGTAGGTGACCGTCATGCCCGGGATTGACCCGGGCATCCACGTCTTTGCCTGCGACAATCCCGATACCCGAAGTCGTGGATGCCCGGCCTTCGCCGGGCATGACGAAAAAGAAAAGCTGGTGTCTACTCCGCCGCCTGCTTGCTCACCGCCTCCGGCTTCCAGCGCAGCACCGGGGCGCGTGCGGCGCGCGTCTCGTCGAGGCGGCGGCGCGGGGTCAGGCGCGGGGCGGCGTGGAAGAAGGCTTGCGAGCCGGGCTTCTTCGCCTCGGCCGCCAGATGGCGCAGCGTGTCGATGAACGCGTCGAGCGATTCGCGGCTTTCCGATTCCGTCGGCTCGATCAGCATCGCGCCGTGGACGACGAGCGGGAAATACATCGTCATCGGGTGGTAGCCCTCGTCGATCATCGCCTTGGCAAAGTCGAGCGTGGACACGCCCGTGTCCTTCAGGAACGTGTCGTCGAACAGGGCTTCGTGCATGCACGGGCCGTCGAAGGCCGGGCTCATCACGTCCTTCAGGCGCGCCTGGATGTAGTTGGCGTTGAGCACCGCGTCTTCCGATGCCTGGCGGATGCCGTCGGCCCCGTGGCTCAGCATGTAGGCCATCGCGCGCACGAACATGCCCATCTGGCCGTTGAACGCCTTGAGACGCCCGAACGGCTCGGCCGTGCCCTCTTTCGTCTCGACCAGGCGGAACCCGTCCTTGCCGTGCACGACGTAGGGCAAGGGCGCAAAGTTCGCCAACGCCGCCGACAGCACGACGGGGCCCGAGCCCGGGCCGCCGCCGCCATGCGGCGTGGAGAACGTCTTATGGAGGTTGATGTGCATGGCGTCGACGCCGAGATCGGCCGGGCGCACGCGCCCCGCGATCGCGTTGTAGTTCGCCCCGTCGCAATAGAAGTAGCCGCCCGCCGCATGGATGAGGTCGGCGATCTTGCGGATGTCGCTTTCGAACAGGCCGCAGGTGTTCGGGTTGGTGAGCATGATGGCGGCCACGTCGGGCCCCAGCTTCTTCTCGAACGCGGCGAGGTCGACGCGCCCGCGCGCGTCGGCCGGGATCGGGTCGACATGGAAGCCCAGCAGGGCCGCCGTCGCCGGGTTGGTGCCGTGCGCGGACTCTGGCACCAGCACGCGCTTGCGCGTGGCACTCTCGCCCTTGGCCTTGATCGCCGACCAGATCGCGACCATTCCGCAGAGTTCGCCGTGCGCGCCTGCCGCCGGGCTCATCGCCACGGCGGGCATGCCGGTCAGCGTCTTGAGCCAGTGGGCGAGACGGTCGATCAGCTCGAGTGCCCCCTGCACGGTCTTGACCGGCTGCAGCGGGTGGATGTCAGCAAAGCCCGGCAGACGGGCCATCTTCTCGTTGAGGCGCGGGTTGTGCTTCATCGTGCACGAGCCCAGTGCAAACAGCCCGCTGTCGATGCCGTAGTTCTTCTGCGACAGGCGCGTGAAATGGCGCACGACCTGCGGCTCGGACAGGCACGGCAGGCCGACCTCGCTTTTGCGCGCGAAGGCGCCCAGCTTCGAGGCGACCTTCGGGGCGGGGGCGACGTCCACGCCGATGCGGCCCGGCACGCCCTGTTCGAAGATCAGCGGCTCCTCGAGATTGAGGCCGCGATGGCCCGAACGGGTGACGACCGGCGGCAGCGCCGATCCGGATTCGTTGGCAGCGGAAACGCGGTCCTGACTCTTGTCCATCTTACAGCACCTCGGCGAGGGCGGCGGCGAACCTGTCCATGTCCGCCGGCGTGTTGGTTTCGGTGGCGGCGACGATCAGCACGTTCGCCATGTCCTTGTTGCCCGGCCACAGGCGGCCACCCGGCACGCCGGCCAGCACGCCCTTGTCGACGAGCGCGTCCACCACGGAGGCGGCATCCTTCGGCAGGCGGATGGCAAACTCGTTGAAGAACGCGTCGGTGAGGACCGACACGCCCTTCGCCTTGGCGAGCTTCTCGGAGAGCAGCACCGCATGCGCGTGGTTGAGGGCGGCGAGTTCGTTGAGGCCGCGTTCGCCCAGCAGCGACAGATGTACCGTGAAAGCGAGCGCGCACAGGCCCGAGTTCGTGCAGATGTTCGACGTCGCCTTCTCGCGCCGGATGTGCTGCTCGCGCGTGGAGAGCGTCAGCACCCAGCCGCGCCTGCCGTCGGCATCGACCGTCTCGCCGCACAGGCGGCCCGGCATCTGGCGCACGTATTTTTCCTTGGCGGCAAACAGGCCCACATAGGGCCCGCCATAGTTGAGCCCGTTGCCGATCGACTGGCCCTCACCCACGACGATGTCCGCACCCATCGCACCGGGCGGCGTGACCGCCCCCATCGACACGATCTCGGGCACCGCACAGATCAGCAGCGCGCCGGCCTTCTGGCACGCGGCGGCAAGGGCCGAGAAATCCTCGAGCCGGCCGAACACGTTGGGGTACTGCACGACGACGCACGACGTGGTCGCGTCGATCTTCTCGGCAAGGCCCTTGAGGCCCTCGGGCGACGGGGCACCCGCGTCCACCGCGAAGCCGGAGAAGCGCCCGTGCGTCTCGACCGTCTCGCGATAATGCGGATGCAGCGCTCCCGACAGGATCGCCTTGCCGCGCCGCGTGACGCGGCCCGCCATCATCACCGCTTCCACGCACGCCGTCGCCGCGTCGTACATCGAGGCGTTGGCCACTTCCATGCCGGTCAGCAGCGCCACCTGCGTCTGGAACTCGAACAGGTACTGCAGCGTGCCCTGCGCGATCTCGGGCTGGTAGGGCGTGTAGCTCGTCAGGAACTCGCCGCGCTGGATGATGTAGTCGACCGACGCGGGCACATGATGCCGGTAGGCCCCGCAGCCCATGAAGCTTGCCATCGAGCCCGCCGGGCGGTTCTTCGCGGCAAGTGCGCCGAGTTCGCGCTCCACCTCCAGTTCCGTCATCGTGTTCGAAAGACCCGCGACGGGGCCTTTCAGCACGGCATGCGCGGGGACGTCGACGAACAGCTCGTCGACCGACTTGGCGCCGATGGCGGCGAGCATCGAACGCCGGTCGGACTCGGTGTGCGGCAGATAGCGCATGCGTGCTTTTCCTTCAGCCCTGCGACTTCACGAACGCGCCGTAGGCGGCTTCGTCCATCAGGTCCTGGAATTCGGCGGTGTTGCCGGCCTTGATCTTGAAGAACCAGCCCTGGCCGGTCGGGTCGGTATTGACGAGGCCGGGCTCGGCGGTCAGTGCCTCGTTCACGCCGACGACCGCGCCCGTGACGGGCGCGTAGATGTCGGAAGCGGCCTTGACCGATTCGACCACGGCGGCCTGCGCGCCCTTAGCGAGCGCCTTGCCGGTCTCGGGCAGTTCGACGAACACGACGTCGCCGAGCTGGCTTTGCGCGAAGTCGGAAATGCCGACCGCGTAGACGTCGCCGTCCTCGACGCGGATCCATTCGTGGTCCTTGGTGAAGCGCAGTTCGGCCATCTTGGTTTTCCTTGTTGGAGTTTCAGCCGCGGAAATAGCGATGCGGGGCGAAGGGCATGGCGACGACCTTGCCGGGCAGCGTCTTGCCGCGCACGACGAGGCCGACCGGCGTGCCGGGGGCGGACGACGCGGTGGCGACATAGCCCATGCAGACCGGCCCGTTGACGGTGGGGCCGAAGCCGCCCGACGTGACGATACCGATCCGGTTGCCGGCCGCGTTGAGCACTTCGGTGCCCTCGCGCGCGGGGGCCCGGCCCTCGGGCAGGATGCCCACGCGCTTGCGCGCCGGGCCGGCCGCCAGTTCCTTCTGGATGCGGGCGGCACCGGGAAAGCCGCCTTCGGCGCGCCGCCGCTTGGAGATCGACCAGACGAGATCGGCCTCGACCGGCGAGGTCGTCGTGTCGATGTCGTGCCCGTAGAGGCACAGGCCCGCTTCGAGGCGCAGGGAGTCGCGCGCCCCGAGCCCGATGGGCTTCACTTCCGGCTGCGCCAGCAGCGCCTCGGCGAGTGCCACGGCCTTGTCGCCGGGGACCGAAATCTCGTAGCCGTCCTCGCCCGTGTAGCCCGAGCGCGTGAAGAAGCACGCAATACCGGCGACGTCGCCGGTGCGGAAGGTCATGAACTTCTGGCCGGATGCTGCGGGCGAAAGCCGCGCCATCACCTCGGCCGCCTTGGGGCCCTGCAACGCCAGAAGGGCGCGGTCGGCGTGATATTCGATCTTCACCTTGCCGCCGATCTTCGCCTGCAGGTGCGCAAGGTCCGCTTCCTTGCAGCCGGCATTGACCACGACGAACAGCCGGTCGCCGCAGTTGGTGATCATCAGGTCGTCGAGGATGCCGCCGTCGTCGTTGGTGAACATCGAATAGCGGATTGATCCCTCTTTCAGGATCGCGAGATCGCCGGGCACCAGCGTTTCGAGGGCGGCGGCGGCGTGGGCGCCGTGCAGCGTGACCTGGCCCATGTGCGACACGTCGAACAGGCCGGCGGCGGTACGGGTGTGGTTGTGCTCGCCGAGGATGCCCATCGGGTACTGCACGGGCATGTCGTAGCCGCCGAACGGCACCATCTTCGCGCCGAGCGCAACGTGCAGCGCGTGCAGCTGGGTCTTCTTCAGGGCTTCATCGGCCAAGGGCGGCACTCCGGCAGGCGGGGTCGGCGCTGCGATCCGGCGGGATGCCGGTTCGCGTCGCCCCCTCTGTCCTGGGACCTGAAAGAATCGCCCGGAAAACGACCGGGCTTACCTCTTCGGTGGAGACGGGCGAACGGGCCCGCTTCGCTTTCCAGAGTACGCTCGCCCGCGCGGTCCTTTTGCCTGAGAGTTTCCGGGGCGGTTGCTCCTTCGGCGCCCCCGGCGGCGAACCGGAGGTCTCTCCCGCGCGGGAGTCGCCCCCTTGCGGGTGCGCGACACCGAACATAGCGGGCGCCCCCCCGGGGTCAAGGAAGACCGCGCAGGTGGTTGATTCAAAAGACAGGAATTCTGGGGATAATTCCGCGACTCGGGGACACGCCTAGCGCGGCCCGCGCTGCGCGCGGTTCCAGGCGACCTGCTCGGCGGTGAGCTGGAATCCGACGAGGACCTGGAAGGACGGGCCGTCGAAATTGCTCTTGAGCGGGATGTACGGCTCCCACTGGTCGACACGGCCGGTGCGCGGGCGGTTGTCGGTCCATTCGAAGTCGGCGCTGAAATTTTCCTTGGCGACGATGTTGCGCTCGCCGTCCACGATCGCGACGAAATAGGGCAGGCTCGCCTTGCGCGTGCGCTCGGCCGGGCCGCGTTCGGCGGCGAAGGCGATCTGCAGGTCGAGCGTGACGGCCGGGCGCGCATTGCGGCCCTTGGCGTATTCGCAGGCGATCCGCATGTCGACGACCTGCCCCTGGACGATCACGTCGGTCACGTCGCGCCCCG
>JBIKWI010000165.1:0-7868 GCA_044356395.1 Tagaea sp.
CCTTCTCGGAGCAGGCACGATCGGCGCCGGCATCAAGGCAAGCGGCGACACGAGCAAGATTAACGACAGGCTTCCCGGTTTCACACCGGCCGACAACGAGAACAAGCCGGCCCAGACACCGCCGCCGGCGCTCGTCGACGTGCCGATCGATACCGGCCATCCGGTCGAAACGCCGAAGGCATCGGACAACATCGAGACGTTCCCGGCAGCTCCGGAGGAGAAGCGCCAGCAGATCGTCGACGATATCAGGAAGGACCTGTTCCCGAATTACGTGGAGATGCGGTACGGCGACCGCGAGGAAAATCGCGCGACCGACGATAATGCGGAAATCACAAACATCATCATCGAGACGTTCATGGATGAGGTAAAGGAGTCCCATCTCCCGGACATGATCCATCACAAGAACGGAGGATCATTCCTCGGAAAGAAGGAACTATACAAGGAAGAGCGCACGATCCAAAACAACGTCGGTACATTCAACCGGCCGGACGGCACTTTTCAGCTCGAGGGAGCGAAGGACAACGACGACTCCATGAATTTTAATGTGCAGACTCCGCGCAAAGACGGCACCCCAATCGAACGGGAACAGAGGAGTTTCGACCGGCTGTCAGAAGTGCTTGGCAAAGACAGCATGAAGGGTTACCCGAAAAGACTTCCAAACCAGAATCTTGAAGATCACAAACGCGAGGCGAAGGCGTTTGCCGTCAAGATGTTTAAAGAGTACGAAAATCGTCTGTGGAACCTTCCGGGCCCGAGATAGGCAGATGGATTTCGACAACCTCCGCCGCGAAGGGCACGAGCCTGCAATCGTGCCGAATGCGGGACGCGGGCAAACGGTCAATTGGACGAGCGCCGACGCGCAGCGATTTCTCGAATCGCTGCGCGCGGCTTTCCCCCATATTTTCGTCCATGAAGATTTCAGCCATCTGCATCATAAGGCGGAAATGCCGGCCGTCCGGACCCTCGAGCGCATCGACAGCCCCGCAAAGCTGCTCCGCGTCGAGGTGCTCTTCACGTATCCGGGTTGGCAGCCGAATCTCGTGCAGGTTGACGATCGCGGTCCCGGATATTCGCCGTATTGGACGTGGGAGCGATATGTTTCGCCGCGCCTGTCGTTTTCTGTCCGGCGCGACGAAGACTACGTTTGGCGACCTGTTTGGAAGCAAGAGGGGCGCGCTTCGCCGATTGAATCCTGGGCTTCGACAGATTTGATGACTTCCTACCGGCGAGAGCTGCCGGAGGAACGCAAAATCGAAGAGAAGGCATTGCGGCTTGCCCGCAAACTCTGCGAACGGACCGTGCCAATGCTGTGGCATTCGCTGGAAGAGTATTTTTCCGGAAAAGGGCGCGTCAACCGGGGCGGCTTCATGGTCGGCGCCGGCTGGACGGTGCCGAGCGTGATCGACTGGTGCCGGGCCGCTCCGAATCGTATGATTGACGCCGGCACTTTTGCCGTCGGTGGTGGAACCGGATGCCTGCCCGTCGAACTCGTCTCCGACTCACGGTGGGGCGACATCCCGAAGCCCAAATGGGCACAGCGCCCCTGACGCCGACTCCCGCCCTCAATCCTCGAGCACGCTGCGCAGCATCCAGGCGGTCTTCTCGTGGATGTCGAGCCGCTGGGTGAGGAGATCCATCGTCGGCTGGTCGTCGGCCTTGGCGACGACGGGCAGCAGCTTGCGCGCGGTGCGGGCGGTTGCTTCCTGGGCGGCGACGAGATGGCGGACCATGTCGTCGGCCTTCGGCACGCCGTCCACTTCCTTGATGGAAGCAAGCTTGTGGAACTCGCGGTAGGTGCCGGGCGCGGGGTGTCCCAGCGCGCGAATGCGTTCGGCGATCAGGTCGAGCGCGTTCCACTGCTCGGTGTACTGGCCCATGAACATCAGGTGCAGGCTGTTGAACTGCGGCCCGGTGACGTTCCAATGGAAATTGTGGGTCATCAAATAGAGCGTGTAGCTGTCCGCCAGCAGCGCCGAGAGGCCCTTCACGATCTTCGCGCGCGTCGACGCGTCGATGCCGATGTCGATCTTCGGGGCGCTGTTCTTCTTCGATGCCATGGCGGGGCTCCTTCGCTCTCGCCCTTGAATCTGGGAGAATCCGCGGAAATTGCAAGCCCGTCAGGTCAGCGTCAGCGAAACCGCCCCCAGTGCGCCGAAATCCGCGACGTAAGTGCCGGTCGCTTCGGCCGCATGCGGGAAGATGCACGAACCCGTCGTGACGATGTGGCCGGCGGCCAGCGTCATCCAGGGCGGCGGGTTGTTGGCGAGCAGCACGAGGGCGGCGAACGGATCGCCGAGGATCGCGGCACCCGAACCTTCGGTCACCACGCGCCCGTCATGGGCGAGCGTCATCGGATGGCTGCCGATCTCGAATTTGCGCCAGTCGCGCACGCCCGCACCGTAGACGAACCCGCCGCTGGCCATGCAGTCGGCGAGCGCCTCGAGCGGCGTGCCGCCGGGGCGGCGTGTATCCACGATCTCGATCGCCGGATGCAGGGCGGCGACCGCGTCGGCCACCTCGTCGCGCGAATAGGTCACCTTGCGCGCCGGCAGATCGCGGCTCAAGGCGAAGGCGAACTCGCACTCGAGACGCGGGGCAAGGAAATCCTTGTGCGCGAACTTGGCCGGCGACGCCTTGGTCCAGGGTGCGAGGAGCGGCGCGTTGGTCACGACCGGGATGCCCGACTTGGCCTGCGTCGCCGCGTCGAGATTGCCGACCTTCCAGCCGGTCACCTCGTGACCGGGCAGGCGGGCCGACGCGGCATGGATCGCGAACGCTTCCCAGAAGGCCCCCGGTCCGCGCGAGGGCCATTGCGGCAGCACCCGCACGTCGCGGCGGGCGGCCATCACGGCGGCGGCACAGGCTTCGACGTCGCAGCTCTCGCTCATGGGTTCTCTCCGATGGGGCCTTCGGTGACGCTCACGTGTCCGCCGCGCCTGACCATGATCCGCTTGGCGAAAAGCGTGCCGACCTGTCTGCGATGCGACACGCAGATCAGCGTCTTGTCGGGGAAGTCGGCGATCAGGCGGCCGAGCATGTACATCTCGCTCTCCTCGTCGAGCGAGGCGAGCGTTTCGTCGAGGATGAGGCAGGGCGCATCGGTCAGCAGGGCCCGCGCGAACGCCAGCCGCTGCTGCTCGCCGCCCGAGAAGGGCTCGCCCTTGTCGCCGACCGGCGCCTTGAGACCCTCCGGTTCGGCGGCGACGCGCGCATCCATCCGGACGCGCTCGAGCGTACGCGTCCACAGATCGTCGGCGAGCGTGCGGTGGATGGCGACGTTGTCGGCCACGTTGCCGTGGATGAAGGCGGTGGCCGCGCGCGCGAAGAAGAACAGCCGCTTGCGGTCGGTCAGGCTGAGGCTGGTGACGTCGCGTCCATCGATGGTTATGCGCCCCGAAGACGGCCGGTGCATGCCCAGCAGCATGAAGATCAGCGTCGTCTTGCCGGAGCCGGAATCGCCGAACAGGCCGATCTTGTCGCCCGGCCGGATGACGAACGAGAACGGATGCAGCAGCGTCTCGCCGCGGTCGGAGACCAGCGTGACGCTCTCGAAGCGGATCTCGCCGAACGACGCGGCCGGACGCGCGCCCTTTTCGGCCAGCACGCCGTCCAGTCCGTCGGTCGACGCGGAGATGCGCTTCAATGCCAGCCGCGCGTCGTTGATCATCGGCCACGCCTCGCCGATGCGGCTGAGGTTCGGGAAGATCAGCATCGTGTAGTAGGCGAAGATCAGGAACTTGCCGATCTGCGGCGGCCCGTCGGTCGTCACGAACAGCAGCACGAGGCACACGGCCGACGACATGCCGATGACGAACTCGACGAGGCCGTAATAGGCGCCGTGCCGGCGCCACAGGAGCCGGTTGAGCGCCGAAAGCTTCCGCGCACCTGCCAGAAGCCGCACGATGAAGGCCGCACCAAGGCCCGTGAAGCGCAGATCGAGGTTCTTCTGGTAGAGCGAGGCGAGATAGCCGAGATAGCCCTGATCGAGGGCCATCTTCTCGATGTACTTCTTCTTGCGCCATTGCGCGTAGTAGGCGATCGCGCAGACGAGCAGGCCGATCTCGACGAGAAGGATGTAGAAGAGCCACTTCTCGACGAAGAAGATCACGCACAGCATCAGCACGAGCTGCAGCACCGCCACGCCGGCATGGACGAGCGCTTCGCGCAGCAGGCGCTGCACGGCCTCGAGATCGCCCGATGCCGCCGCGAGCACCCCGCCCGCCCCCATCTTCGAGAGCTGCGCGTAGGGCCCGCGCAGCAGGTTGAGCGCGATGGAGCCGCGGATCGACCGGATGATCCGCTCGGAAAGCGCCGAGGTCCGGTACTCCGACAGCAGGAAGAAGACGAGGACGACGATCTCGATCGCGAGGATCAGGCCGACATAGAGCCAGATGCGGTCGACGTCGAGCAGCAGCGTCGCCTCGATCCGCCCCCACCAGCTGTCGGGCTTGGGGCCGTCGATCAGCGCGTTGATCGGCAGCGGACGCACGACGACGGCGACCGACTGCACGCAGGCGATCAGGAAGATGATGAAGATGCCGACCCGCCAGTTGGGGTCGTGCTTCTTCAGCAGCGTGTCGATTTCACGGATGAACATTCGGCCGGCCGTCGACATGGGGCGCCAGCACGCCGACGATCGCCGCATGGGTCGGGGCCGAAAGACTGTGTCTGGCCGAAAGGCGCACGACGGCGCCCGACAGCCACGGCAGCTCCAGCTTGGCGCCCCGTTCGAGGTCGTGCAGCATCGACGCCTTCATCCCGTCCGGAAGGGACTCGATGAAGCCCAGCGCCTTGTCGACGTGGTCGTCGGAAAGCGCCGCACCTTCGGCTCGCGCGACGGTGACGGCCTCCTCGACCAGCTTGCGGATCGTCGCGCGCGTGGCGTCGGTGCGCCACAGGAGACCCTTGGGCAGACGTGTCGCGGCGGTGATCGCCGAAAGCGTCGACAGGAAGACGAACTTCTCCCAGATGGCTTTCTCGATGTCGGGACTTGCCGTGACGTCCACGCCCGCATGTTTCGCGATGTCGACGAACGCCGTCACGCGCGGATGCTCGGACCTGCCGAACGCGCCGACGATGATGCGGGCGAGCTTGCCGGAGTGGCGGATCGTTCCGGGCTCGGCGATCGTGGTCGCGATCTGCGCCACACCGCCCAGCACGCGCTCGGCTCCATAGACGGCACGCAGCATCCCCGGCGCATCCACGCCGTTCTGCAGCGAGACGATGTTGGTATCGGGCCCGACGAGGGGGGCGATCTGGCGGGTCGTCGTCTCGACGTCCCACAGCTTCACCGCGAGGAACACGATATCGACCGGCCCGATGTCGGCCGGATCGGCTTCCGCCCGGATCGGCTGGACGAGATCGCCGAGCGGGGATTCCACGCGCAGGCCGTTGGCGCGGATGGCCGCCAGATGCGGCCCGCGTGCGATCAGCGCGACGTCGGCGCCGGACGCGGCGAGGCGCGCGCCGAAATAGCCGCCGACGCCGCCCGCCCCGACGAAGACGATCTTCACGTCAGCGCCGCGCAGGCTTTCTGGATGCGGGTGCAGGCGTCGCGCAACGCCTCGGTCGAAGTGGCATAGGAGATGCGGAAATAGGGTGCTAGGCCGAATGCCGAGCCCTGCACGACCGCCACGCCCACGCTTTCCAGCAGGTATGTGACGAAGTCGGTATCGGTCTCGATGACCTTGCCCTCGGGCGTCTTCTTGCCGATCGTGCCGGCACAGGACGGGAAGACGTAGAACGCGCCTTCCGGCTTCGGGCAGCGCAGGCCCTTGGCCTCGTTGAGCATCTTCACGACCAGGTCGCGCCGCTCGGCGAACACCTTGTTGTGCTCGGCGATGAAGCCGTTGGGGCCGTTGAGTGCCTCGACCGCAGCCGCCTGACTGACGGAGCTGGGATTGGAGGTCGACTGCGACTGGATCGCCTGCATGGCCTTGATGAGCTGGGCGGGACCGCCGGCATAGCCGATGCGCCAGCCGGTCATGCAATAGGCCTTCGACACGCCGTTGACCGTCAGCGTGCGGTCGTAGAGCTTCGGCTCCACCTGGGCGATGGTCGCGAACTTGAAGCCGTCATAGAGCAGGTGCTCGTACATGTCGTCCGTCATGATCCAGACATGCGGATGCTTCACCAGCACGGCGGCGAGCGCCTTGAGGTCGGCCTCGGTGTAGGCCGCGCCGGTCGGGTTCGACGGCGAGTTGAGGATCAGCCACTTGGTCTTGGGCGTGATCGCCGCTTCGAGCGCTTCGGGCGTCAGCTTGAAGCCCTGGTTCTCGGAGCAAGCGACCTCGACCGGCTTTCCTTCCGCGAGGATCACCATGTCGGGATAGCTGACCCAATAGGGCGCCGGCACGATGACCTCGTCGCCCGGATTCACCGTCGCCATCAGGGCGTTGTAGAGCACCTGCTTGCCGCCGGTTCCGACCGTGATCTGGTTCGGCGCGTATTTCAGGCCGTTCTCGCGCTCGAACTTGGCCGCGATCGCCTTCTTGAGCGCCGGCGTGCCGTCGACGGCCGTGTACTTGGTGTCGCCCGCATCGATCGCCTTCTTGGCGGCGTCCTTGATGTTCTGCGGCGTGTCGAAATCCGGTTCGCCCGCCCCAAGACCGATGACGTTTTTCCCAGCCGCCTTCAGCTCGGCCGCCTTCATCGTCACCGCGATGGTGGGCGACGGCTTCACACGCTGCAAACGCTCGGCGACGATCGACATGGCAGGCGTATTCCTTCTGGCGGGAAACTGTAAAAAGCCTTTGGAAACTAGCCCCGGACGACGCGCCGTGCAACTTCCTTGACCTTCCATCGGGGGCAAGCCGTAGAGGGATTGTCAGCGAACAATCGATTCGAAGGAGAAACTGCCATGATACGCAAGATTGCCGTCGCCGCCGCCGTCCTTGGAGCCGTCTTCGCCGGGGGCTTCGCGATCGCCCAGCAGATGCCGAACATGCAGGGCATGCAGCATGGACAGATGGGTCGTCCCGGTGCAGGCGACGGGCATGCCGGCCACGGCGCGCCGGCCCGGAACGCGAACGACTCGGCCGCGACGCGCGCCTTCAAGGCGGCCAACGCGAAGATGCACAAGGACATGGACATCGCGTACAGCGGCAATGCCGACAAGGATTTCGTGGCCGGGATGATCCCCCACCATCAAGGTGCGGTCGAAATGGCGAAGATCGTGCTCCAGTACGGCAAGGATCCCGAGATCCGGGCGCTGGCCGAAGGCGTGATCCGCGAGCAGGAGAAGGAGATCGGCCAGATGCGCGCCTGGCAGGCACGCAACCGCTGAGGCGCGCTAGAGTCGCCGATCCCGCGACTCGAAGCCGGAGTTCCCCCCGCCATGCGTGCCGCCGTCTATTCCGCCTTCGGCCCTGCCGCCGACGTCCTTTCCGTCGTCGACCTGCCGATGCCCGAACCCGGACCCGGCGAGGTGCGCGTGCGCCTTGCCGCATCCGGCGTCAATCCGTCCGACGTGAAGTCCCGCGCCGTCGCCACGCGCAACGCCGTCTACAAGCGGGTCATCCCGCATTCGGACGGTGCGGGAACGATCGACGCGGTGGGCGAAGGCGTGGACAAGGGCCGCGTCGGCGCGCGCGTCTGGGTCTTCAACGCGCAATGGAAGCGCGCCGACGGGACGGCGGCCGAGCATGTCTGCCTGCCGGCCGAGTTCGCGGTCGCATTGCCGGCCAACGTCGATTTCGCGGTCGGCGCGTGTCTCGGTATTCCGGCGCTCACCGCCTGGCGGGCGGTCACGATGAACGGCGGCGTCGCCCGGCGCAGCGTGCTCGTCACCGGCGGTGCGGGCGGCGTTGGCCACTACGCGATCCAGATGGCGAAATACGAAGGCGCCAAGGTCTTCGCGACCGTCTCTT
>JBIKWI010000027.1:0-26034 GCA_044356395.1 Tagaea sp.
GAAATCCATGATCTCGGGATCGACCGACTTGAAGCCCGCGATGCTCGACACGACGATCGGGAAGAACGACAGCAGGAAGACGATCAGCAGCTTGGGGAAATAGCCGAAGCCGAACCAGATGATGAAAAGCGGCGCGATGGCGATCTTCGGGATGATCTGCAGGAAGACGACGACCGGATAGACCGACGTCTCGAGGAAGCGCGAATAGGCGACGGCGAGTGCGAACGGGATGCTGACCGCGACCGCGAGGAGATAGCCGCCGAGCATCTCGGAGGCCGTGACGAGCGTGGCCGATCCCACGATGTCGGCGCGCTTGGCGAAGTCCGCCCAGATCTTCGTCGGTGCTGGCAGCAGGTAGGATTTGATCTCGAGGACCCGCACGCCGATCTCCCACACGGCGAACAGCAGCACGAACATCGCGAGGGCGCCGGCGCGCCGGCGCAGCCAGACGGGCACGTTCATGTCGCGGCTTCCTTCGGCTCGCTTGCGAGATCGCGCGTGCCGTAGTCGGCGGGCATGTTGATCTCGATGAGTTCGAGATCGTCCGACCGGTCGATGACGTTGTGCGCCACGCCGCCGGGCTGGGAAAGGCAGTCGCCGACGCTTGCGGTCACGGGATCGACGTTCCCGGCGAAGCGGAACTTGATCCAGCCGCGGATCACGAACACGAAATGGCCGGTCATGTCGTGCCAGTGCCAGCCGGTTTCCTTCTCGAAGGGCCGGATCGCGCGGATGTGCTTGGCGCCGATCCGCCCGCCGCTCGCTGCCGCCAGGCCGAGATCGCGATACTCGACATCGGCGCGCGGTCCGTCGCGGGTGAAGGCGGCATCCGAGAATTTCGCAAGGGCCAGCATAGACTGCGCGCGCGCGATGGGCAGCGGGCCGGCATAACGAGGTGCCGGCGATGGCGGTTCCAATTCGGCCTCCCTTTTCGCGTCGGGCTGGCGCCCGCCGCGGGACGTGACGAATTCGTTCGGCGTTCTTCCCGGTGCCGATCCTAGCCTACATTCGTTGTGTGGCCAGCCCCTTTTGCCCTGCGTGCGGCAAGGGGCGGCGGCGGTCCGGTTTCCGGATCAGCCTGCGCTGGCGACGCTGCCGGAAGTCCGCTTTTCGGTGACCGGTCCGACGATCATGCAGTCCATGTCGCGTTGGTCGAGCGCACGGCAGGCCGCACGCGCCTGCGTCTCGGTAAGGCCGGTCAGCCGGGCGCGATGGGCAGCTGCGCTGCGGGCGGTCGACGCCGGGCCGAGGATCCGGATCTCGGCATCGGCGACGTGCTTGGCGGCCACGCGCGCGGCTTCTTCCGCCGCCTTGCGGGCGAGGGCGCGCTGGTTGAAGGCGCCGACCTGGATCGACCATTCGGTCGCTTCGGTCCGGTGGATCGCCTGCCCGCCGGTCTCGCGCTTCGGGGCGGCCTTCGCCTTGGGCTCGGCCTTGGCCGGCCGGGCGGCGGCCTTCGCCGGGGCTACCTTGGCAGGGCCGGCGGTCGAGGCGACCTGACGCGGCGCGCTGGCGGCCCGCGCCTGGACGACGGCCGGCAGGTCGCCCTTGCGGTTGAAGCCGGCTTCGAGAAGCTTGCCCATGTACTGGTCGCGCTCGGTCGGGTTCGGCCCGCCGATCACCGCGCCGACGATCCGCCGGCCGTCGCGCACGGCCGACGCGACGAGGTTGAAGCCCGACGCGCGGATGAAGCCCGTCTTGATGCCGTCCGCGCCCTCGAACCAGCGCATGAGCCGGTTGTGGTTGGCGAAGGTGCGGCCCTCGTAGACGAACTCGGCGGTCGAGAAATAGTGGTAGTGGTGCGGGAACCGCTTGATGAGTTCGCGCCCCAGCGTGGCCATGTCGCGCACGGTCGTGACCTGCGCGTCGTTGGGAAGGCCGTGGGCGTTCATGAAGACCGTCGACGGCATGCCGATCTGGCGGGCGCGGCGCGTCATCAGCTCGGCGAAGCGCGCCTCGGTGCCGGCAAGCCCTTCGGCGGCGACGACCGCGGCATCGTTGGCCGAGCGCGTGACGAGGCCCAGGATGACGTCGCGCACGCGGATGCGGTCGCCTTCCTCGAGACCCAGCTTGGTCGGCGACTGGCCGGCCGCGAAGGCGCTGACGTTCCAGCGCGTGTCGAGCGTGATCTGCTTCTGGTCGAGGGCTTCGAAAATCAGGTAGAGGGTCATCATCTTCGTCAGCGATGCCGGGTGGCGGCGCTCGTCGGCCCCCTGCTCGTGCAGGACCCGACCGCTTTCGAAATCGACGACGATCGAGGCGTAGCGCGCTTCCGCCGGCGCGGACAGGGCCGCCATGACGGTCAATAGGCCGGCGATCGCCAGGCGCACGACGGCGCGGCGGAGGGACTTTGGCTGGCGTGCGGGGCTGTCATCCGGTCGAGATGCTGTCACGTCGGGAAGACCCCCCTGTTACGAAATGTTTCAGCGAATCGAGAGTAAGCGACGGAGGATTCCGGTGTCCAGAAAAAACCGCTATTCCATGATATTAGATAGACGAGTTCGACTCGAATCGAGGAATGCCGGATGCGCGTGATGTCCTTCGTCTGTTTGGCTGCTGGCCTGTCGGTTTCGGCGTGCAGCGATGCCAGCCGGGTCGACCGGCCGGTCGTCGGCCGCTTTTCCTGGCTGCCCTATCTCGGGGGCGAAGACATCCGCGATTCGTGCAGGCCCGGATCGCCGGCCCGCTACCGGTTCGTCTACAACGCCGTGCTCGACCTGCAGGTCCGCAGCTACGACCTCGTCCGCACGGAAACCGGTGCCACGCTGCAGGTCCGCGTACCGCATTCCGGCTTCGCGCTGATCGACTATCGCGGCGATGCCGCCAATGCCTTCAGCCCGAAGCGCGAGGCGACGACCGTGCTCGATGTCGCGGCCTATCGCGCGATCGCGCGCCAGCTTGAAGACGACGGCTTCGGCGGGCCGACGGCGAGCGGACAGAATTTCCCGTCGTGGGACCATTACTGGGTCGTTTCGGCCTGTGCCGACGGCAAGTTCCACATCAATGGCTGGCGCAACGGTTCGCCCGGCTTCGCCGCCCTGCGCTTTCCGGCCCTGCTCTATGCCCAGGACCGGACGGAGATCCCGGTCAATCCCGTCAGCCCGAACACGTATGGCGACCATGTGACCCGCATCAGCAAGGGCGCGTCCGACATGAACTTCGATATCCAGCTTGCCCCCGACGGCTTGCGTCAGCAATGGCGCCCGTTCTGAGTATTCGTCGTTTCATTTCAGCGTATTGAGATAATTGTTGCGGCCGCTATGTTGCGGCGCACAAAAACCCCTTGACCTCTGGGGACGAGAGCCCATATTGTGATCATGTTGCGTTGCAGCATTTATCGTCGGATACGGGTGACAGAATGGGTAAAGCCAAGGACAAGGCGAAGGGGACCAAGCCTGCGGCCATCAAGGCCGTGACGGCTGCCGTCGCCCCGCCCAAGACCGCCGCCCCGAAACCGGCACCGACCAACATGACCCCAACCAAGACGGCGATCCCCGCGATCGCCTTCCCGATCGTGAAAGGATCCACCATGAACGAGCAGTTCCAGCAGTTCGCCCAGATCTTCAGCCCCAAGGGCTTCGAGCAGTTCAAGGGCTTCGAGCAGTTCTTCGGCCCCGCGAAGGAGCAGGTCGAGAAGGCCCAGGTCCAGAGCACGAAGGCGCTCGAGGACATGACCAAGTTCTCGAAGGAGAACATGGAAGCCGCGGTCGCCGCGTCGACGGTCTACGCCAAGGGTTTCGAGACCTTCGGCAAGGCCTGGTATGCGCTGACCCAGGAGACGGTCGAGGCTTCGGCCGCCGTCGCCAAGGCGCTTCTCGGCGCCAAGACGCTGAAGGAAGCGGTCGACCTGCAGACCGACTTCGCGAAGACCACGTTCGACAAGTTCGTCGCCGAAGGCACGAAGCTGTCGGAAATGTCGATCAAGGTCGCCAACGAGGCCCTCGAGCCGATCAACGCCCGCGTCAACGTGGCCGTCGAGAAGCTGCTGAAGCCCGCCAACGCGGCCTGAGCGTCCGTTCCTCCGCCTTCGGGCGGAAGACGAATCGAACCGGCAAGAGCCCGGCTCCCGGAAGGGGGCCGGGCTTTTCCGTTCCAAGGCACCATTTTGCGTTTGCGAACAACGTGTTCGACGGCCTTCGATGGCCCCCCTTTATTCGGCCGCGGCGAATGCCATATCATTGGCCGGGAACGATTTTGTAACTCGACCGGAAGACAGCGTGTTTCGACCGACCACCATGAGCGACGAGAAGGAAAACGGCACCGGCCGGACCGGCGACGACGGCAACGGCTCGGGCGTCGCGCTGCAGACGCGCACGCGCACGAAGCGCCCGGCCATGTACAAGGTGCTGATGCTGAACGACGACTACACGCCGATGGAGTTCGTCGTCCATGTCCTCGAGAAATACTTTTCCAAGACGCGACAGGAAGCGACCGACATCATGCTGCAGGTGCACCGCCGCGGCGTGGGCGTGTGCGGCGTGTTCACCTACGAGGTCGCGGAGACCAAGGTCAACCAGGTCACCGAATTCGCAAGACGCAACCAGCATCCGCTGCGCTGCACCCTCGAGAAAGAGTGAGCGCGGTATGGCGAATCCGGCACGTCTCTCGCATTTCTTGCCGGATGCACCTAACTTGTTAAGGACCGAGTGCTTCAATAGGACGGTCGTGAAGTTGGCAGCGCGCCGATTGGCCCGTAAGCTTCCCGACAGGTCGCGGCCCATGGCTTGCACCGCAACGGACGTCCGGCGACGCCGGTCGTCCCGGGAAGAGGGGAGTTGAACAGCGCATGTTGTCCCGCAATCTCGAGCAGAGCCTGCACCGTGCCTTGGCGCACGCCAACGAGCGGCGCCACGAATATGCCACCCTCGAACATCTTCTCCTCGCGCTGACGGAAGACCAGGACGCGATCGCCGTCCTGCGCGCCTGCGGCGTCGACATCGACAAGCTGCGCCGCGATCTCGGCCAGTATCTCGACAACGAGCTTGCCGGCCTCGTCACGTCGCGCGGCGGCGAGGCGAAGCCGACCGCCGGCTTCCAGCGCGTGCTGCAGCGCGCGGCGATCCACGTCCAGTCGTCGGGCCGCGAGGAAGTGACGGGCGCCAACGTGCTCGTCGCGATGTTCTCCGAGCGCGAGAGCCATGCCGTCTACTTCCTGCAGGAGCAGGACATGTCGCGTCTCGACGCGGTCAACTACATCTCGCACGGCGTGGCGAAGGTGCCGGGCCGCTCCGAGCCGCGCCGCGTGCGCGGTTCGTCGGAAGAGGAAGGGGCCACCGGCCAGTCCAACGAACGCGGCGCCGAACGCGGCCCCGAGCGCAGCACCGAGAAGGCGGCCGGCAAGGCCAAGGAAGGCGCGCTCGCGGCCTATTGCGTCAACCTCAACAAGAAGGCGGCGCAGGGCAAGATCGACCCGCTGATCGGCCGCGAACCGGAAGTCGAGCGCACGATCCAGATCCTGTGCCGCCGCTTCAAGAACAACCCGCTCTATGTCGGCGATCCGGGCGTGGGCAAGACCGCCATCGCCGAGGGCCTCGCGCGCAAGATCGTCAAGGGCGAGGTCCCCGAGGTGCTGCTCAACGCGGTCATCTACGCGATCGACATGGGCACGCTGCTGGCCGGTACCCGCTATCGCGGCGATTTCGAAGAACGGCTCAAGGCCGTGCTCGCCGAGCTGGAGGCGCAGGAAGGTGCGATCCTGTTCATCGACGAGATCCACACCGTGATCGGTGCGGGCGCCACGTCGGGCGGCTCGATGGACGCGTCCAATCTGCTGAAGCCCGCACTCGCCTCGGGCACGCTGCGCTGCATCGGCTCGACGACGTACAAGGAATACCGCGGCTACTTCGAGAAGGACCGCGCGCTGGTGCGCCGCTTCCAGAAGATCGACGTCAACGAACCGTCGGTCGAGGACGCGATCAAGATCGTCGAGGGCATCAAGCCCTACTACGAGGAGCACCACAAGGTGCGCTACACGCGCGACGCGGTGAAGGCCGCCGTCGACCTGTCGTCTCGCTACATCAACGACCGCAAGCTGCCCGACAAGGCGATCGACGTGATCGACGAGGTGGGGGCGGCGCAGATGCTGCTGCCCGTGGGCAAGCGCAAGAAGACCATCACCGTGAAGGACGTCGAGGCGACTGTCGCCAAGATCGCGCGCATCCCGCCCAAGTCGGTCTCGACCGACGACAAGGCGGTGCTGATGAATCTCGAAAGCCAGCTCAAGGGCGTGGTCTACGGCCAGGACAAGGCGATCGAGGCGTTGTGCGCGTCGATCAAGCTCGCGCGCGCGGGCCTGCGCGAACCGGAGAAGCCCATCGGTTCCTACCTGTTCTCGGGCCCCACCGGCGTCGGCAAGACCGAGGTCGCGCGCCAACTGGCACTTTCGCTGGGCGTCGAGCTCAAGCGCTTCGACATGTCCGAGTATATGGAGCGCCACACCGTCTCGCGCCTGATCGGCGCCCCGCCGGGCTATGTCGGGTTCGACCAGGGCGGCCTGCTCACCGACGCGATCGACCAGCACCCGCACTGCGTGCTGCTGCTCGACGAGATCGAGAAGGCGCATCCGGATCTCTACAACATCCTTCTCCAGGTCATGGACCACGGGAAGCTGACGGACCACAACGGCAAGAACGTCGACTTCCGCAACGTGATCCTGATCATGACGACGAACGCCGGGGCCGCCGAACAGGCCAAGCCCGCGATCGGCTTCGGCGCGGAGATGCGCACGGGCGAAGACGAAGAAGCGATCAAGCGGATGTTCACGCCGGAGTTCCGCAACCGTCTGGACGCCACGATCGGCTTCGCGCGCCTGTCGCAGGAAGTGATCCACAAGGTCGTCGACAAGTTCGTGGGCCAGCTCGAGCGCCAGCTCGCCGACCGCCAGGTCGTGCTGTCGGTCTCGGACGAGGCGCGCACGTGGCTCGCCGAGAAGGGCTACGACGAGCTCTATGGCGCACGTCCGCTCGGCCGCGTGATCCAGGAGAACATCAAGAAGCCGCTCGCCGACGAGCTGCTGTTCGGCAAGCTCGCCAAGGGCGGCAAGGTGCGCGTCAAGGTCGAGAACGGCAAGCTCGCCTTCGACTATCCGCCGCCGGCAACGCCCGAGAAGGACGTGCCGAAGGTTCCCGCACTCGCCACCTGAACGACACGCGCGTCCCGTCGGCATGTTCCTCGACGGGACGCGCGTCCTCGACCTTTCGCAGTACATCCCCGGACCCTATGCGGCCCAGCTTCTGGCCGACCTCGGCGCGCACGTGCTCAAGATCGAGCCGCCTGGCGGTGATCCGATGCGCGGGCTCGGTCCGCGCGATCCCGACGGCATCTCGCCGCTGTGGAAGGGGTTCAATGCCGGCAAGTCGGTTCTCGAACTCGACCTGAAATCGGCCGACGGCAAGGCGCTACTCGGCGGGCTTCTGGCGAAAGCCGACGTGCTGATCGAGTCCTATCGCCCCGGCACGCTCGAGCGGCTCGGCTTCGGGCGCGCCGCTCTCGAAGCACTCAATCCCCGTCTCGTGCATGTGGCGCTGTCGGGATACGGCCAGACGGGGCCGTGGCGCCTGCGCACCGGCCACGATCTCAACTACATGGCGACGGGGGGCGGGCTGTGGGCGTCGGGAACGCGTGCGGCACCGCAGATCGCGCATCCGCCGACCGCCGACTATGCCAGTGCGCAGTTCGCGGCCCTGGCCGCCTGCGCGGCCCTGCTGGGGCGTGTCGCGAGCGGCAAGGGCGCCTACGTCGATGCGAGCCTTGCCGACACCGTGGCGGGCTGGCAGGGGCCGCTGCTGGCCCAGCACGGCCGGCCCGGTTTCGCGCAGGATCGAGAGACGGGCCTGCTCAATGGCGGTGCCGCCTTCTATCGCGTCTATGCCTGCGCCGATGGCCACGTCACGCTGGGCGCCATCGAGCCTAAATTCTGGGCGAATTTCTGCGACGCCGTCGGGCGCCCAGACTGGATCGCACGGCAGGACGAACCGCTGCCCCAGACATCCCTGACCGGCGAACTCGCGACCCTGTTCGCCGGCCGCAACCGGGCGGATTGGGAAGCACTGTTGGGTCCGGTCGATTGCTGCTTCGCCGTCGTGCTCGCACCGGACGAGGTGCCCGACCATCCGCAACTTGCCGCACGCGACCTTCTCGGGCGCTTCCCGGCGCGGATCGACGATGCCGCCCCGAAGGCGCGTCCGGCCGCCGCGTTTTGCACTGCGGCATCAGTTCGTGCGCTGTGGGGTCTGTGCTAGATTCGGGCATGGTTGAGATTCTGCCCCGAAAGCTGATCCGGGCCGGCCGCGCGATCTTCCGCAAGGGGGATGCCGGCGACATGGCCTACGTGATCCAGAGCGGTACGGTCGAGATCGTGCGCCCGGTCGTCGACCAGCGCCGCGTGATCGCCACGCTCGCGGCCGGCGAGATCTTCGGCGAGATGGCGCTGATCGACGGCTCGCCGCGCATGGCCGACGCGGTCGCGTCGACCGACGTGACGGTGCTCGCCATCTCGGTCGAGCAGTTCCAGGAAAAGCTGCGCGAGGCGGACCCGTTCGTGCGTGCGCTGCTGCGCATGTTCGTGAAGAACCTGCGCGTGATGACGGAAAAGGCGGTCGCGGCCGAGATGCGCAGCGAGTTCATGCGCCGCCAGTCCAGCGAAGCGGCGGCTGCACAGCCGGTCAAGACGGAAGGGTCTTGAACGGTCCTTCCGCGGCCAACGCCGCGATGTGGGCGGCGACGGCGTCCGCCTCGTGCCTGCAGAAATCCTTCACTGCGGTCTGGAATCCGGCCTCGCGCATGGCGTGCGCGCTCCAGGTGGGCACGGGCATGTAGCCGCGCTGCAGCTTGTGCTCGCCCTGCGCGCCCGCTTCGACGCGCGCGATCCCGCGCTCGATGGCGAAATCGAGCGCCTGATAGTAGCAGGTCTCGAAATGCAGGAATTTGAAATCGCCGCTGCAGCCCCAGTTGCGGCCGTAGAGCGTGTCTTTGCCGATCAGGTTGAGCGCGCCCGCGACCCATTCGCCCGACTTGCGCGCCATCACGAGCAGCACCTTGTCGGCCATCGTGGCACCCAGCCGGTCGAAGAAGTCGCGCGTGAGATAGGGGCTGCCCCATTTTCGGTCGGACGTGGCGATGTAGAAATCGAAAAACGCGTCCCAGTGTTCGCGCTCGATGTCGCCGCCCGTCAGCCGGACGAGTTCGACGTTCTGGTCGGCGACCTCGCGCCGTTCCTTGCGGATCGACTTGCGCCGGTTGTGCGTGAGTTCGGCGAGGAACGCGTCGAAATCGCCGTAGCCGCGGTTGGTCCAGTGGAACTGGAAGCCGCGCCGGACGACGCAGCCGGCGTCTTCCATCAATTCGGCCTCGTCCTGCGTGCAGAAGGTCAGGTGCAGCGAGGACACGCCCATGCGCTTGGGCAGGCCCGCGAGCGTCGTCGCCATCGCTTCGCGCACGCGCTCGGCGACCGGGCCGGGCCGGGCAAGCAGGCGCGGTCCCGGAACGGGCGTGAAGGGCACGCACGCCTGGAGCTTGGGATAGTAGCGCCCGCCGGCACGCCGGTAGCCTTCGGCCCAGCTATGGTCGAACACGTATTCGCCATAGGAATGACCCTTCAGATACATCGGCACGGCACCGACTAGCGTGCCGGCGGCATCGCGCGCGATCAGGTGCTGCGGACCCCAGCCGGTCTCGGCCGTGGCCGAGCCCGATTCCTCGATTGCCAGCAAGAAGGCGTGGCTGACGAACGGATTGTCGGGACCCGCGCACGCGTCCCAATCCGCCGGCACGATGCCGGCAAGCGAGTCGACCGTCTCGAGCGTCAGCGTGGGATCGCCGTCGGGCATCCGTTCAGGCGATCTCGGCGACCGCGTCGATCTCGACCGCCACGCCCAGCGGCAGCCCGGCCGACCCCACCGCCGCGCGGGCGTGCTTGCCGGCTTCGCCGAAGATCTGGACGATCAGGTCGGAAGCCCCGTTGATGACCTTGGGCTGGTCGGTGAATTCGGGGATGCAGTTGACGAAGCCGCCGAGCCGGACGATCCGCACGACCCGGTCGAGATCGCCGCCGCACGCGGCCTTCAGCTGCGAGACGATGTTGATCGCGCACAGGCGCGCCGCCGCCTGGCCTTCCTCGATGCCGAACTCGCGCCCGAGCTTGCCCAGGAACTGCGGCTTGCCGTCCTTGATCGTGATCTGCCCGGCGACGAACACGAGCTTGCCGGAAACGACATACGGAACGTAGTTGCCGGCAGGAGGTGCTGCGACGGGCAGGTCGATACCGATTTCCTTGAGACGCGCTTCGATCTTGCCGGGCATGGGGATGTTCCGCTTGCTGTCAGGTCAGGGCTGTCAGACTAGCCGACGGGTCCCGCGGAAACCAGACCGCTTGCCCGCCTTGCCGCCGCCATTTTCCCTGCCTATACCGGAGGCATGCAGCGTCGCTCTTTTCTGGCGTCACTCTTGGCCGTTGCCGCATGCCCCGCCTTCGCGCAGGGCCGCACCGTCTCGCCGTTCGCCCCGCAGGTCGACTACGCGATCGACGGCTTTTTCGGCAAGCCGGAGCAAGGCAAGCCGTCGGAGGCAGCACGCATCTGGCGCACGCGCAACGCGATCCGCTACGAGGCGCGCGGCGGGGTCGAGCGGCACGTCGTGGCGCGGCTCGACCTCGACAAGGCGTGGCTGTCGCTGCCGTCGCTCGGCGTCAATTTCGAGACCGATCTGTCCGGCTTCGGCCTGTCGCCGGCCGCCCTGCGCGGCGACGGATTCCGGATCCAGCCGATCGGCGACGAGCGGATGGAAGGCCAGCCGACGACCAAGCTGCGCATGACCCGGACGGCTGCCGATCCCGGATTCGACGGGTTCGCGTGGGTCGACTCGCGAAACATCCTGTGGCGCCTGCAGGGGGCGGGCGAGGCCTTGGGCCAGCCCGGCACGCTCGAATGGCGCTTTGCCAACGTCGCGGTGGGGCCGGTGGCGCGCGGGATGGTCGAAGCGCCGGCGGGCCGCATCGTGCCGGTGGCGGGGGAAGCGCTGGTGGCGATGCTGCGCCGTTTCGGAATGGTGCGCTGAGGTCTCAGCCCGCGACCGCGCGGGGGACGGGCATCTTCATGATCTCCTTGATGACCGGAAGCTGCGGTTTCAGCACGTCGGTCGCCATCTTGATCGAGCCCATCTTCGGGATCTTCGACGGGATCGTCGCCCACTCGGCGACATGGACGAACACCTCCTCGACCGTCGTGCGCGCGTCGCGCATGTAGATGATCGCCGGCATTGCCTCGACGTAGAAATCCTCGCCCTTGATCGCGCGCTCGTAGAGCGACGAGCCGTTGGCCGCATAGTTGCCGACGATCTTGCCCGCGCGCTTGATCGCTTCTTCGAGGTCGCGCACCCACTTGCTCAGGTCCTGGTCGAGCAGGATCGCCTGGATCGTGCGCAGTTCGCCCACCTTGAGCGCCGTGTCGATCGTCCAGCGCCACAGCTTGCGCCAGATCTCGACCTTGACGGCCGCGCGCAGCGTTTCCTGCAGGATCGTCGACTGCAGGTTCTCCGGCGTCATGCGGCTCGCCTCGATGCCCGAGCGGAACATCCGGTCGACGAGCTTCACGTAGGTGGCGTCGAACATCTTCTTGTCGCGGATCGCCTGCGGCTTGTACCGCTTGAGCGCGCCGAGGATGTCGGCGACGAAACGCTCGCAGGAATCTTCCGGATTGGGCAGCGGCTTCAGGTAGAGCAGCGTGCTCGGCAGCAGCTTCTGGCCGAACGTCACCTCGTCGACGATTCCGAGGCCCAAAACCTGCGAGACGATCTCGACCAGCCGCCTGTTGTATTCCGAGCCGGGGTCATTGTCCTTCATCAGGGCCATCTCGTTGCCCGAGCGCACGAGCTGGGCGCCGCCGCCGTCCTTGCCGGCCATGATGTTCGTCGTCACGTCGAGCCGGCCCATGCGGGCGTCGAAGGTGATCGGCTCGTTGGCGAAGGCACCGGTCGATTCCTTGAACCGGAAGCAGCCGTTGGTCTCGATGTCGGCGAAGATCTGCCGGTCGAGCTCGGATTCTTTGCCCGGGACCTGGCGCATCAGCAGGCCTTCTACGCCTTCGGAGGCAAGCCGCAGCATCTCGCGAATGCCGCGGTCGTCGCCCTTCACCACACCTGCCCAGGGATTGACCGCCGTCATGCGGCCAGCCGCCGGCGCAGGTCGGCAATGGCGGCATCCGGGGTCGTCAGCACGGGGCAGGCGACGCGCGCCGCCACGGCACTTTGCGCGCGCGCCATCGAGAACTGGCCGAGTACGATCGCATCGCAGGCCGGGAGTTCGGCCGCGTCGGCGGCGATCGCCGCGTCGTGGCCGGAACCATCGCCGGTCTGCAGCGAGGCGAGCGCGCCGGGGACAAGGCGTGCGTGCACGTCGAGCCGGCTGCCGCCTGCCATCGCGTGGAGCTCGGCCTGAAGGGCCGCGAGCGAGCCCGTGAAGGTAACGAGCATGCCGATGCGCGGACCTGCGGCCAAAGCCGCCGCGAAGGCGCTTTCGTTGGGCTTGAGGACCGGTACTGCGACTGCAGCCCGGGCCGCCTCGATGGCCGGCCCGAACGCCGAACAGGTGAACAGGATGCCGTCGGCACCGGCGGCGACCGCATAGCGGGCGAGGGTCACGAACCGGTCGGTCATCGCGGGCGTGAGCCGGCCGTCGCGCGCGAGGTCGGCCGACAGGGAATCGTCGAGCAGGTTCGTCGCCTTCGCTTCCGGCCAGCCGCGCGCCATGGCGTCCAGGGCCGGGGCGACGGAATCGCGCAGGGCGTGGATGAGGGCGATTCTCGGTGTGGATTTTGTCATTACGGCGAGACATTAGCGGGCGTGCGCGCAAACGAAAAGGGCCGGTCTTTCGACCGGCCCTTGACGTATCGGTGTCAGGCTTTGTTCAGGAGCAGCCGCTCGTCGAACCGCAGTCGATGCACTTGGTGCAGGTCCCGTTGCGCACCATCGCCATCGAGCCGCAGCTTTCGCACGCATCGCCCGTGTAGCCCTTCATGCGGGCCTCGCGGATCTTCTCGCCCTTGCCCGCGACCGGGGCGGGTGCCGAGAGGGCCGCGTTCATCGCCGTGGCGACGGCCTCTATCGCGAAGCCGATCGGCTGCTTGCCGACTTCGGTCGTCGCGGCTTCGGCTTCGATCGACACGCTGGATTCGCCGACCGCGACCGTCGCGACGGCAACATCCGTCTCGACTTCGGGTTCGAGCAGGCCCACGTCGCCGGCAAAGGCGGTCGCCGTCGGACGGGCCGAGCCGCCCGGCAGCACCTTGAAGCGCTGGCGTACGAAGCCGGTCGAGGCGACCTTCTTGACCGCGTCGAGGGCGGCGGCCGCCGCAGCCGAGCCTTCGCCCGGCAGGGCCGAGGCGCGCTCGCCCTTGCCCATCGCGTCGGGGGCGAGATCTTCCTGCACCACGTGGGCGAGGTCGTCGCGGCCCAGATACGAGATCGCCAGTTCCCGGAAGATGTAGTCCAGGATCGACGTCGCGTTCTTGATCGTCTCGTTGCCCTGCACGATGCCGTTGGGCTCGAAGCGCGTGAAGGTGAACGCCTCCACGTATTCGTCGAGCGGCACGCCGTACTGCAGGCCGATCGAGACGGCGATGGCGAAGTTGTTCATCAGGCTGCGGAAGGCCGCACCTTCCTTGTGCATGTCGATGAACAGCTCGCCGATCTGGCCGCTTTCGTATTCGCCGGTCCGCAGATAGACCTTGTGGCCGCCGACCATCGCCTTCTGGGTGTAGCCCTTGCGGCGGTTGGGCAGGCGGTCGCGCTTTGCGGCCGCCGAGACGCGCTCGACGATCCGCTCGACCACGCGCTCGACCTTCGCCTGCGCCGGGGCAGCCGCGATTTCCTCGACCTCCTCGTGCAGGTCGATGTCCTCGCCCACGATGGACGCCAGCGGCTGGGAAAGCTTCGAGCCGTCGCGGTAGAGGGCGTTCGCCTTCAGGCACAGGCGCCAGGACAGGAGATAGGCGTCCTTGCAGTCCTCGACCGTCGCGTGGTTGGGCATGTTGATGGTCTTGGAGATCGCCCCCGAGATGAAGGGCTGTGCCGCCGCCATCATGTGGATGTGGCTGTCGACCGAGAGGTAGCGCTTGCCCAGACGGCCGCAGGGATTGGCGCAGTCGAACACCGACAGGTGCTCTTCCTTCAGGTGCGGGGCACCTTCCAGCATCATCGAGCCCGAGCAGTAGGTGTTGGCCGCGTCGATCTCGGCCTTCGAGAAGCCGATGGCCGCCAGCAGGTCGAGCGCGGGATCGTCGAGCTGTTCCTTGGTCAGCTTCAGCGTGTTGAGGCAGAACTCCTCGCCCAGCGTCCACTTGTTGAAGGCGAACTTGACGTCGAAGGCGGTCTTGAGCGCGGTCTCGAGCGCCTCGAGCTGGGCCGGGCCGAAGCCCTTGGCCTTGAGCGCTTCGTAGCTGATCGCGTTCGAACCCTTCAACGTGCCGTGGCCGACGGCATAGAGGATGATCTCGTCGATCTGTTCCTGCGTGTAGCCGAGCGTTTCCAGGCCCACGGGAACGACGCGGTTGATGATCTTGAAGTAGCCGCCGCCGGCCAGCTTCTTGAACTTCACGAGCGCGAAGTCTGGCTCGATGCCGGTCGTGTCGCAATCCATGACGAGACCGATGGTGCCGGTCGGCGCCACGACGCTGGCCTGCGCGTTGCGGTAGCCGTGCGCCACGCCCAGTTCCAGCGCCTGGTCCCACGCGCGCTTGGCGGCGGCGACGAGTTCCTTGTCGATGACCGACTTGTGGTCGAGCGGCACGGGCGGGATCGTCAGGCCTTCGTAGCCCTGGCTCTCGCCGTAAGCCGCGCGGCGATGGTTGCGGATGACGCGCAGCATGTGTTCGCGGTTCGGCTCGTAGCCGGGGAACGGCCCGAGTTCGGACGCCATCTCGGCCGACGTGGCGTAGCTGACGCCTGTCATGACGGCGGAGATCGCACCGCAGATGGCTCGGCCCTCGTCGCTGTCATAGGAGAGGCCCATCGCCATCAGGAGGCCGCCGATGTTCGCGAAGCCGAGGCCGAGCGTGCGGTACTCGTAGGAAAGTTCCGCGATGCGCCTGGACGGGAACTGCGCCATCAGCACCGAGACCTCGAGCGTCACCGTCCACAGGCGGCAGGCATGCTCGAAGGCGGGCGTGTCGAACGAGCCGTCGGCGCGGCGGAAGGCGAGCAGGTTGATCGAGGCGAGGTTGCACGCCGTGTCGTCGAGGAACATGTATTCCGAGCACGGGTTCGAGGCGTTGATGCGCCCCGAAGCCGGGCAGGTGTGCCACTCGTTGATCGTCGAATCGTACTGCAGGCCCGGATCGGCCGAGGCCCAGGCGGCGTAGGCGATCTGGTCCCACAGCGACTTGGCTTCGATTTCCTTGTGCGTCTTGCCGTCGGTGCGGCGCACGAGCGTCCACTTGCCGCCGTCGAGGACGGCCTGCAGGAACTCGTTGGTCAGGCGCACCGAGTTGTTCGAGTTCTGGCCCGAGACCGTCAGGTAGGCTTCCGAATCCCAGTCGGTGTCGTAAGTCGGGAAGTTGATGCTGTCGAAGCCCTGCTTGGCGAACTGGATCACGCGCTGGATGTAGTTTTCCGGGATCAGCGACTTGCGCGCGGCCTTGATGGCGTCGCGCAGCTTCTTGTTCGCCTTGGGATCGAACGTGGCATCGCCGTCCTTGCGGTCGATCGAGGCCATGATGTCGTTGAGGTGCTTGGCGCACAGGCGCGAGCCGGCGACCAGGGCGGCGACCTTCTGCTCCTCGACGACCTTCCAGTTGATGTAGTTCTCGATGTCGGGATGGTCGACGTCGACGGTGACCATCTTGGCCGCACGGCGCGTGGTGCCGCCCGACTTGATGGCGCCGGCCGCGCGGTCGCCGATCTTGAGGAAGCTCATCAGGCCCGACGACTTGCCGCCGCCCGACAGTTTCTCGCTCTCGCCACGCAGCTTGGAGAAGTTGGAGCCCGTCCCCGAGCCGTACTTGAACAGGCGCGCCTCGCGCACCCACAGGTCCATGATGCCGCCCTCGTTGACGAGGTCGTCCTCGACGGACTGGATGAAGCAGGCGTGCGGCTGCGGATGCTCGTAGGCCGAGCTCGATGCGGTCAGCTTGCCCGTGCGGTAGTCGACGTAGAAGTGGCCCTGGCCGGGGCCGTCGATGCCGTAGGCCCAGTGAAGGCCGGTGTTGAACCACTGCGGCGAGTTGGGTGCGGCGAGCTGGGCGGCCAGCATGAAGCGCATCTCGTCGAAATAGGCGCGCGCGTCGTCCTCGCTGTCGAAGTAGCCGCCCTTCCAGCCCCAGTAGGTCCAGGTGCCGGCGAGACGGTCGAACACTTCCTTGGCCGACTGCTCGCCGCGGATACGCTGGTTTTCGGGCAGCTTGGCGAGTGCGGCGTCGTCCGGCTTCTTGCGCCACAGCCACGACGGCACGTCGTTTTCTTCGACGGTCTTCAGGGCCGCAGGCACGCCGCGCTTGCGGAAGTACTTCTGCGCCAGCACGTCGCAGGCGACCTGCGACCACGTGGCGGGCACTTCGATATCCTTGGCCTGGAAAACGACCGAGCCGTCGGGATTGCGAATCTCGCTGTTCGTCGTGGTGAACGCGAGCGACGCGTACGCGTCGTCCCCTGCCTTCGTGAATCGCCGTTCGATACGCATGCTGGCCTCCGGCCTTTTTCTTTTCGCCCGTGCGGGCGATCCCCGTGGATCGCGCGTGCGGACTGTGGTTCATCGCGAACGTTCGACCCCGCCGCGTCGGCTTTTCGGCCCATCGCGCAAGGTCTCCCGCCGTCTTCGCCGACTCCCGCCCCGTCCCCCGGCTGGAGGTTGGGCCGCCTCACAAGATGTCGTGGTGGAGGGCGAAGCTCGTTACCAAATGTTGACCAGAGCCCGGAATCGCCTGCAACTGGATTTTGACTGAATTGTGCGTGTCGCCACAATATATAGCATTGCCAACAGGATATCTGGGCACCTGTAGCGTCGACACATGGAAAATCGAGGCAAAATCGGTCAAGCGTTAATTTATCGTTATACGACTTGACCTTAGGCGCCATGCCAAAAGTTACAATTCGACTTATTGCACTGCAACATGGGCCGCCGCAACAATCCCAAGTATCAATATTTTTCAAATAATATCAGTTGATTAATTATACACCGGGAAAAGTGTACAACATGGAAACCAGCGGAAAATCAAGACCGGTATCGCGGCTCGGTCGAGCCGCGGCGGATTCAGGCCCGCGCCGCGAGCGGCAGGTTGACCAGAAGGTTCTGCGGTTTGAGGCGGACGCGCTTGTTCTCGTCCATGCCAAGGCCGAGATAAACCGGCCGGCCGGCGATGTCCGGGCGCATGACGGCGGGATCCGCGAAATCGAGGCGGAACAGGGCCACGATGCGCGCGAGGCGCGATTCGTCGACCGTCTCGCCGCGATAGAGATCGTTCATGATGGCGCTCGCCTGCGCGTCGAGGCCGACATGCCAGACCCAGCGCTCGTCGTCGATGCGCACCATCGGCTGGATCGACACGGCGATGCCGAGGAAATGCGCCACCCACGTCTCGAGGACGCGTGCCAGCGCGTCGAGGCCCGCGCGCCCGAAGGTGAGGTCGAGCACCAGGTCGTGCGTCTCGTCGCGGCCCCAATAGACCGCGCTGTTGGCCTCGGTCATGACGTCGAGTTCGATCGCGCGCGCCGGCAGCTTGGCTTCCTTGAGCAGTTCGCCGATGGCGCCCAGGCCCACGTCGCCGGCGGCCTGTCGGGCGGCGTGCATCTCGACCGTCTCCTCGTCGGCGGCCATCGTGGCACCGTCGGAAACGGTGATGCGCTGGCTGCGGAAGAGCATCTCCGCCGCGCGCAGGCGCATGGGATCGGCGGTGCCGTCCAGCGCGTGGCGCAGGATCACGTGCGCGAGCTGGTCGAGGAACAGCGGCGGGACCGGCGGCTCGCCGCGTCCGGGCGGAGCCACGAAATGGCCGAGATAGGCGTCCTCGACCGTGCCGGCTTTCGCCAGCCGGGCGAGGAATGCGACCAGCAGCGCGTAGTTGTCGCGCATGTCGGCGTCGGCCAGCGCCCCGATTTCCGCCGCCTTGACCGGCCGGCGCGGATTCTCGAGCAGGCTGGCGTGCAAGGCGCGTTCGGCCGGACAGGACTCGGCGACCGGGCGGATTTCGGGGCGCATCAGGTAGGCGCGCAGGAAATCGTCGGTCACCGCCAGACGGCGCGGCGGCCCGGGTCGTGCGTCGAGCAGTCGGAAGCCGGAATTGCGCCAGAAATCGTTCATTTGCAGGCCGGAAGCGTCTGGGGAGCGGGGCCCCGCAATCTGGACGAGGGCAGGGGAGCGTGCAATAGTCTGGTCGCGTCGAATACCTGATTCGACAAGGGAATCGCGAAATGACGATCGGAACTCGCCTCTATACGTGGTTGCGCGGCCTGGAAGTGGGCCGCGACGAATTCGGCAACCGCTATTACAAGGACAAGACCGGCGTGCTGCGTGCGCGGCGCGAGAAGCGCTGGGTCGTGTACGAGGGCGATGCCGAGGCCACCAAGGTTCCGCCCGACTGGCACGCCTGGCTGCACCACCTGATCGCGGCCCCGCCGCCGGCCGGCGGCCTGCCGACCCGCAAGCCCTGGCAGCTGCCGCATCTGCCCAACCAGACCGGCACGCCCAACGCCTATCGTCCGCCGGGCCACGAGTACCGGGGCGGCCACCGCGCCAAGGCGACCGGCGACTACGAGCCGTGGACGCCGAACTGAACCCGCCAATTCCCGCCAGAGAAAAACGGAGCCGCCGCTAGATGGGCAAGAATCTCGTCGAGACGCTGATGGGTGCCGTGGTGCTCGTCGTCGCCGGCATGTTCCTGATGTTCGCCTATTCGACCGCCGACATCAAACCGGTGCGCGGCTACGCGCTCACGGCGAAGTTCGAGCGGATCGACGGCGTGCGGCTGGGCACGGACGTGAAGCTTTCGGGCATAAAGGTCGGTTCGGTGATCGGCCAGTCGCTCGATCCGGAGAGCTATCAGGCCGTGCTGACGCTGACCGTGGAATCCGCCATCAAGCTGCCGGTCGACACGGTGGCACAGATCTCGAGCGAAGGACTGCTCGGCGGGGCGTTCGTCCAGCTCGTCCCGGGTGCCGAAGACAAGATGCTCGCCGCCGGCGGCCAGATCAAATACACGCAGGCGCCGGTCAATCTCGTCCAGATGCTCGGCAAGTTCATGTTCAATTCGGCCGAAAGCTCGCAGGCCGCACCCAAGAACTGAGCGCGCGGGACCGTCGCGGATGGACGCGGGGAAAAAGCCGGGCCGCGACCTGCGTCTGGATTTCTTCCGCGGGCTCGGTCTCATCTTCATCTTCATCGACCACATACCGGAGAACGCGTTCTCGTACCTGACGCTCGCGAACTTCGTATTCTGCGACGCGGCCGAGATATTCGTGTTCCTGTCGGGCTACGCCGCGGCCCTCGTCTTCGGCCGCGAGGCGCAGCGCGAGGGCAACGCCTACGCGATGGCGCAGGTCCTGAAGCGCTGCTGGACGCTCTATGTCGCGCACATCTTCCTCTTCGTCATCTACACCGCACAGGTGAGCTGGACCGCCCAGCGTTTCGAGAACTCGCTTTTCATCGAGGAAATGCAGGTCGCCTCGTTCCTGGACGAGCCGCATGTGGCGATCATCCAGGCGCTGCTGCTGGCCCACCAGCCGCTCTTCATGAACATCCTGCCGCTCTACATCGTGCTGCTGACGGGTTTCGCGGTGGCGTTGCCCGTGCTGCGCCATGCGGGCTGGGGGTTCGTCGCGGTGTCGGCGGCGATCTACGCGGCCGTGCCGTTCTTCGGCCTCAATCCGCGCGCCTATCCCGACGGCGTCTGGTTCTTCAATCCCGCCGCATGGCAGTTCCTGTTCGTGATCGGCGTCGTCTGCGGCTGGCGGGCGGGCGTGGTCGGCCTGCCCGTGCGCGTCCCGCGGCCCGTATTCCTCGCCGCGGCGGTGTTCCTGGTGGCGGTCGTGCCGGTGCGGGCATGGATCAGCATCGGCTATTTCTTCGACGGCGTGCCGCCGAGCTTCGCCGAGTTCACCTACCATTTCGCCAGCAAGACGGATCTCGGCCCGCTTCGGCTGGCAAGCTTCCTGGCGCTCGCGATCGTCGTCGTCGGCACGGTGCCGCGCACGGCGGCCTGGCTCGAGGGGCGGGCGGCCGGAGCCGTCGTGCTGTGCGGGCAGCATTCGCTGCAGGTGTTCTGTCTCGGCATCTTCCTGTCGGTCACCGCGCACTCGCTGCTGCTGGAGTTCGGATACGGTGTCGGGATGCAGGCGCTGGTGAATTTCGGCGGATGTCTCTTGCTCTTGGGGGCCGCGCGGGTATTGTCGTGGAGCAAGGAACGCAAATCCGTCCGTGCCGGCATGCCGCGGGACGGGGGCAAGGGATGATGGTGCGGTCGATGCTTGCATTTTCCACGTTCGTCGCGGCGGCCCTGATTCTTGTCGGCACGGGACCTGCGCACGCGCAGGCAACTGACGCCGGCGACGGCGACATGCCCGCCGCCTGCCGGGTGCCGGCCGCGGTGTTCGTCGACGAGGCCAAGCTGCCGCATGTGGCCAGGCGCGTCGCGAAGGACCGGCGGCTCGTCGTTGTGGCGCTGGGGTCGAGTTCCACGCTCGGGTCCGGGGCCAGCGCTCCGTCCGCCGCATGGCCGATCCGGCTCGAGGCGGATCTGCGCCGCCGCCTGTCCGGGGTCGACGTGACGGTCCACAACAGCGGCCGCGCGCGCGACGACGCCGGAAGCATGGTCCGTCGCATGCCGGCCGACGTGCTGGCACTCAAGCCCGACATCGTGATCTGGGAAACCGGGACGGCGGAGGCGATGCGTCACCGCGAGGTCGAGCTGTTCTCCGAGCACCTGCAGTCCGGCATCGACCTCATCGTCAAGGCCGGTGCCGACGTGATGCTCGTCACGCCGCAATATTCGCGCGAGACCGCCCGCCTGATCGCCTACCAGCCTTATATCGACGCGATGAACAGCATCGGCATGCGGCGCGACGTGCTGCTGTTCCCGCGCTTCGACGTGATGCGCCATTGGGTCGAATCGGGCCAGATGCAACTCGACAATGTCGCGCCCGCCCAGTCCGTCGCGATAGCCGATCGCGTGTACGACTGCATCGGGCGGCAGCTCGCGCGGGTCTTCGTGCGCGCCATGTCGATGCCGAAGGCGCGCTAGCCAGGCATGTGACGGCTGTCACTGCGCGCGCGGTGCGGCTGCGCCATCCTCCCATCGTCGGCTGGCCCCGGATCGGGGCCGCCGCCGCGAAGGGGAGAAGAAAAATGGCGACGGGGCTCCAGATCACTTCGGTGCGGATGGTCCTGAAGGCGACCCGCCAGGCGATGTTCGGGCTCGGCGTGGCGGTCTTCGTGGGCATCGTCGGGCAGGCAGCGGCGATCTACCTCGCCGCTCCGGCCACGGACCGGCAGACGTCCGCCTCGACGGCCAGCGCACGGCCGCGCGAACCGGGCCTGCGCGTGCCGCAGCACTCGGGCTTCGTCGGCGCCACCCGCCGGTTCGAGGCCGTCTACGGCCGCGACTTCGAGGAAGCGGGCGAGGCGCGCTGAGCGCGCTTGCAAGTGGTGCGGGCGACGCGCTAGGCCTAGCGTCGTCATGCGCGTCTTTTCCGTCCTCCTCTTCCTCGCCGGCCCGGCAGCCGCATTTGCCCAGGCGCCGGCCATGGACATCGCCGTCCTGCAGACGCTCGACAAGGTGACCGGCCGCGTGCGCGGCCTCGAGGCACCGGTCGGCCAGACCGTCGAATTCGGGCCGCTCAGCATCGTCGTGCGCGCCTGCCGCAAGCGGCCGCCCGAGGAGCCGCCTGAAAGTTCGGCCTTCATCGAGATTTCAGAGCGCAAGACGGCCGAGACCGTCAACGAGGTCTTCAAGGGCTGGATGTTCGCATCCAGTCCCGCGGTCTCGGCGCTCGAACACCCGGTCTACGACGTCTGGGTGATCGACTGCAGGGCCGCACGGACTTCCGCACCCGCCTCGCGGTAGAAGACCGCTTCCCCCTCGAGCGCCGCGGCCAGCCGGCGGCGGTATTCCGAACGGGGGATCTCGACGGCGCCGAACCGCATCATATGATCTGTCGCCATCTGCGTGTCGAGCAGCTGGAAGCCGCCCGCGCGCAGGCGTGCCACGAGGTGGACGAGCGCGATCTTGGAAGCGTCCGTCGCGCGCGCGAACATGCTTTCGCCGAAGAACGCGGCCTTGATGTGGACGCCGTAGAGACCGCCGACCAGTTCGCCGTCCTTCCAGCACTCGACGGAGTGGGCGAGCCCGGCCTCGTACATTTCCATGTAGCCGCGCCGGATCTCGTCGTTGATCCACGTCGAGCCGCGGTCGGCGCAGCCGGCCATCGTTGCGGCGAAATCGGTGTCGATGCGTACGTCGTAGGGTGCCTTGCGGACCGCCTTGCGCAGCGAGCGCGGGATCCGGAAGCCGTCCAGCGGCAGGACGCCGCGCGGATCGGGATCGTACCAGTCGATCTTCGGCGACGTCGCCGACCGGCCCATCGGGAAAATGCCGTTGGCATAGGCCCACACAAGGTTTCGCAGGCTCAGGCGGGTGGTCATCAAGCCCGTTTCCCCGCGCGCGGCCGGCTCAGCCGACATCCTTGTTCGGACGGGCCGGCAAGGCCGCCGAGCCGAGCGGATCGATCCCGAGACGCGCGTTCATCGCGAAGATGTCGGCGAAGGAAAGCGGCGCCTGCTCCATCGGAACGGCACCGACGAGGATTCGCACGACGCGTCCGCCCGGCATGTCGGCGAGCGGCAGCGCGAGGCGTGCCCAGGTCACGGCGCGTTCGCGCGCCTGCGCCGTATGCATCGTGAAGAACGGCTTGCGTCGCTCGACGACCGCAAGATTGGCCGCGCGGTAGAACGTGCCGATCGGCAGGCCGGTGCGGGCGGACATTTCCGCGCCCGTATGTCCGGTCCAGTCGACGCCGCCGGCAAGAGCCACCTTCTCGCCGAAGACCCGGTAGCGGAAGTCGAGCCCGTCGCGCTCGATGTCGGCAAGGATCGAGTAGCCGATCGCGGGTCCGAGGTCTTCGGGTCTGATGCCGTCCGACGCCGGAACGTCGTGGCCGGCGCGCAGCGCGTCCCAATGCCGGCGCAGGTGGGGAAGCTGCACGCTCGGCAGCGTTTCGGCCGGCGGGTCCCAGATCAGGACGGGCTGGGCGAGATTGCCTTCGCGCAGCAGCGCCTTTACCGCTTCGCGGCGCGTGGCGGCGATCTCGGCGGCGACCGTACGCACTTTCGCGTCGTCGTCCGCCGGGTCGCTCATTTCTTGAGGCCCATCCAGCGTTCGAGCCAGTGGATGTCGTATCGCCCGTCGATGAACTCCGGCGTCTGGACGAGCTTGCGGTGCAGCGGCAGCGTCGTCTTGATCCCGCCGATGACGTATTCGCCCAGTGCCCGGCGCAGGCGCATCAGGCATTCGTTGCGGTTGGTGCCGTGCACGATGAGCTTGGCGACCATGCTGTCGTAGTTCGACGGCACCTTGTAGCCCGAATAGAGCGCGCTATCGACGCGCACGCCCAGCCCGCCCGGCGGATGGTACTCCGCGATACGCCCCGGCGAAGGCGCGAAGGTCTCGGGATCCTCGGCGTTGATGCGGCACTCGATCGCGTGGCCCTGGAGGCGCACGTCGTCCTGCGTGAAGGCGAGCGGGGCGCCCGACGCGATGCGGATCTGCTCGCGCACGAGATCGAGCCCGCAGATCATCTCGGTGACCGGATGCTCGACCTGCAGGCGCGTGTTCATCTCGATGAAGTAGAATCCGCCGTCCTGGTAGAGGAATTCGAGCGTGCCGGCGTTGCGGTAGCCGAGCTTCTTGAGCGCCGACGTCACGACCTGGCCCATCTGGTGGCGCTGGTCGGCGTTGAGGGCGGGCGACGGGCTTTCCTCGAGCACCTTCTGATGCGAGCGCTGCAGCGAGCAGTCGCGTTCGCCCAGATGCACGACATTGCCGTGCGCGTCGGCGAGGATCTGGAACTCGATGTGGCGCGGATGGCCCAGGTATTTCTCGATATAGACGACATCGTTGCCGAAGTTGGCGCCCGCCTCGGCGCGGGCACCGCGATAGGCTTCCACCAGCTGGTCGGCGTCGTGGGCGACCCGCATGCCCTTGCCGCCACCGCCGCCGGCCGCCTTGATCAGCACGGGATAGCCGATTTCGTCGCCGAGTTTCACGGCCGTCTCGATATCTGCAACCGGGCCGTCGGAGCCCGGCACGCACGGCACGCCGAGCGAGATCATGGCGCGCTTGGCCTCGATCTTGTCGCCCATCATCGTGATGTGGTCGGGGCTCGGGCCGATGAACACGATGCCGTGCTCCTCGACCATGCGCGCGAAGTCGGCGTTCTCGGAGAGGAAGCCGTAGCCCGGATGGATCGCGTCGGCACCGGTGATGACGGCCGCGGAGATGATCGCGGCCTTGTTGAGATAGCTGTCGCGTGCGGGCGGCGGGCCGATGCACACGGCTTCGTCGGCAAGGCGCACATGCATGGCGTCGGCATCGGCGGTGGAATGGACCGCGACGGTCTGGATGCCGAGCTCCTTGCACGCGCGATGGATGCGCAGTGCGATCTCGCCGCGGTTCGCGATGAGGACCTTCTCGAACACGGTTACTCGAGCACCAGCAGGACTTCGCCGTACTCGACCGGCGCGCCGTTCTCGACGGCGATGCTCGCCACGGTGCCGCCGCGCGGGCTGCGGATCGGGTTCATCACCTTCATCGCCTCGACGATGACCAGCGTCTGGCCTTCGCGCACCTTGTCGCCGACCTTGACGAACGGGGGCGCGCCCGGCTCGGCGCCGAGATAGCACGTGCCGACCATCGGCGAGGTGACCGCACCGGCCGGCGGACCGTCGCTTGCGGCTGCCGGCGCGGCGGCGGACCTGGCGGCGGGTACCGGTGCGGCGGCAGGTGCGGCGGTCGCGACGGTGCCGCGGCCGAGCTTCAGGCGCTTGGCGCCTTCCTGGTACTCGATCTCGGTGAGGCCCGTCTCTTCCATGAGCTTGGCAAGACGGCGCAGGACGGTTGCGGACGGTCCGAATTCGGCTTTGTTGCTGTTTGTGGGCATGGCTCGGTCGGGCTTGGAGGGTTTCATTCGAGGTCGGGATCGACGATCCGCGCCAGCGCTTCGAGGCCGAACAGGTAGCCCTGCGGCCCGAGACCGGCGATCACGCCCTTGGCGACGCCGCTGACGTAGGAGTGGTGACGGAACGTCTCGCGCGCATGGATGTTCGAGATGTGCACTTCGATGACCGGCAGGTCGCTGGCGACCAGCGCGTCGCGCAGCGCCACCGAGGAATGCGTGAGGCCGCCGGGATTGATGACGATGCCCTCGGCCGTCTGGCGCGCTTCCTGGATCCAGTCGATGAGCTGGCCTTCGTGGTTCGACTGGCGGAACTCCAGCGCGAAGCCGAGATCCTCGGCAAGCGCGCGGCACTCGGCTTCGATGTCGGCGAGGCTCGTGCGGCCGTAGATCTCGGGCTGGCGCACGCCGAGCATGTTGAGATTGGGGCCGTTGAGGACCAGAAGGATGGGTTTCGCGTCCAAGTTGCTCTCCGTGCGGGGCCGGGCGGCGCGGCGCCGTTATAGCACGGCGGAGCGCCTGTGCAACGCGCCCGACCACCCCTGCCGATACCCCTTAACCGGCTCGAGTCGTTCCGGAATCCGCACTTCGCGCGGCCGGTGCCCCCGCCGGCCGCGATTCGGGTCCGACGCATGGGTGCAGTGCGCGCGACGAGGTGGCGCATCGCCGGGCCGACGGGCCAAACTCGACCGTGACGATGCGATCGATCATCCCTCTGCCCGTCCTTGCGGCGGCGGCTTCCAGCATTCTCGGCGGCTCGGCGGTCGTCGTCACGCGCATGCTCGTGGGCGTATCCGACGCGACATCGGTTGCGTTCCTGCGCAGCGCCGGTGTCGCCATCGTCCTCGCGGCCTTCGTGTTCGGCGTGCGCGCGGTGCGCTTCGCACC
>JBIKWI010000028.1:0-25695 GCA_044356395.1 Tagaea sp.
CGCCTGGGCGCGCGGTTGCCCGCGTGAGCGACGAAGTCGACGACAAGGCGCCCCGGCCGCGTGCCAATCCCGACCTGCTCGGCCACGACGCGGCGGAGGCCGCCCTGCTGGAGGCATGGAATTCCGGCCGGCTGCCGCATGCCTGGCTGATCGCGGGTCCGCGCGGCGTGGGCAAGGCCACGCTCGCCTTCCGTTTCGCGCGTTTCGCGCTGGCGCAGGGTGCCGGCGACGCCGGGCAGTCGGGCGGTTTGTTCGGCGGCGGACCGTCGCCGCCACCGAAATCGCTGGCGCTTTCCGCCGAACATCCGGTTTTCCGGCGCGTGGCCGCGGAAGGCCATGCCGACATGCTGACGCTGCAGCCCGGCATGCCCAATCCCAATTCGAGCCCGCCCAACAAGCCGTCGCAGGAGATCATCGTCCACTGGGTGCGCCGCGCGGTCGACCTGCTGCATCGCACGGCGGCGGAAGGCGGCTGGCGCGTGGTCGTCATCGATACGGCCGAGGACATGAACGATTCGGCGCAGAACGCGCTGCTGAAGGCGCTCGAGGAACCGGCGCCGAAATGCCTGCTGCTGCTCGTGTCGAACGCGCCGGGCCGCCTGCTGCCGACGATCCGCTCGCGCTGCCGGATGCTGTTCGTGCAGCCGCTTCCGGCCGCGACGGTCGACGGCCTGCTGCAACGCTACCGGCCGGAACTCGAAGCCGACGAACGACAGACACTGATCGGGCTATGCGAAGGCTCGATCGGCCGCGCGATGGAACTGGCCGACCGGGGCGGGGCGGAACTCTATCGCACGCTCCTCGACCTGCTGGCGACGCTGCCGAAGCTGGACACTGGCGAAGTGCATGGCTTCGCCGAAGCGATGTCGCGCAAGGGCGACGACGCGCAGGCGGGCTTCCGCACGGCACTGGGCCTGATGGGCGGGATCGTCCACCGGCTTGCCAAGACGGCTGCCGGCGAGCGCGCCGTGTTGCCGGCCGAAGCGCAGCTCGCCGCCCGCTGTGCGGGACGGGGTCCCCAGCCGTGGGTCGAGGCCTGGGACCGTCTGGGCCGGCTCGAAAGTGCGGGCGACGGGCTCAATCTCGACCGCAAGGCGGTGCTGCTCTCGGCCTTCGCGGCACTCGAGCGGGCCGCGTCCTGATCAGCCGATGTCGGTCGGGACCAGATAGGCGTTGAGGCTTGCGCGCGTCGAGCCGATATCCGCCCAGTCGTCGACGGCGAAGCTGAGATCGAGGAAGGCGCAGGTCGGGAATTTCGTCGCGATGCGCCGGCGCGTCTCGACCTCGCCCGGCGGGACCAGCCGCAGGGCCAGGTCCTCGAGCCCCGGGTTGTGGCCGATGACCATGACCTGTGCCGGCGGCTCGGGGCTTTCGTCGAGCCCGGCGAGGACCTCGAGGATCGTCTCGGCATCGGCCAGATAGAGCCGGCGCTCGACCCGGATTTCAGCCGTCGCACCCAGGGCGGGCCGTATCGCGGCCAGCGTCTCGCGCGTCCGGGCGGCGGCAGAACAGAACACCAGGCTGGGGTAGAGGCTGCGCGCGGCCAGCCATTCGGCCATCGCGTGCGCCGCGCGCTGGCCCCGCTTGTTCAGCGGCCGGTCGAAATCGTCCAGGGAGGGGTCCTCGCGGGACGATTTGGCATGCCGAAGCAAAAAAAGACGCTTGGGTTTCAAAATCTTGCCATCAAACTGCAGGTAAATTCGCTCCGTGATACCATGAAGCCTTCTTCCGGAGGACCGAAACCTTGAACGGCGAACCCAAACTGCACGACCCGGTCCCCGCAGCCGACATGGCGGAAGGCCGCTTCATCAACCGCGAACTCTCGTGGCTGGCGTTCAACGAGCGCGTCATCGAGGAATGCGGCAACAGGGCCCACCCGCTGCTCGAACGGCTGCGCTTCCTGTCGATTTCGGCGAGCAATCTGGACGAATTCTACATGGTGCGCGTCGCCGGCCTGAAGGGCCAGGTCGAGGCGGGCGTGACCCAGCCGTCGGACGACGGCCTCACGCCGGCCCAGCAGCTTGCCGCCGTCCACCGCCGGGCCGCGGTGCTGATGGCCACCCAGCAGTCGGTATGGCTCGAACTGGTCGAGGAACTCCGCAAGGCCGGCGTCTCGGTCGTGGGGGCGGCAGAACTCACGGCCGACGACCGCGGCTGGCTTGCCCGTCGCTTCGCCGAGCAGATCTTCCCGGTCCTGACGCCGCTTGCGATCGATCCGGCACACCCGTTCCCGTTCATCGCGAACAAGGGCCTCGCGCTCGTCATGCAGCTCGTCGCGCGCAAGGACAAGCGCATCCTCCAGGCGCTGATCCCCGTGCCGCATCAGGTCGACAGGTTCGTGCGTCTGCCCGGCGACACGATCCGCTTCGTGCCGGTCGAGGACGTCATCTTCATGCATCTGGACCGGCTGTTTCCCGGCTACGAGCTGCGCAGTTCCGGCCGTTTCCGCCTGCTGCGCGACAGCGAGCTCGAAGTCGACGAGGAAGCCGAAGATCTCGTGCGGGTGTTCGAGAGCGCGCTCAAGCGCCGCCGGCGCGGCGTGGTCATAAGGCTTGCCGTCGACGAAGGCATGCCGGAGGACCTCCAGCAGTTCGTCCTCGACGAGCTTCAGGTCAAGCGCGAGGACTGCTTCCGGCTTGGCGGCATGCTCGGCATGGCTGACCTCAAGCAGCTCATCGTGTCCGACCGGCCGGACCTCCAGTTCGCGCCCTACAACCCGCGTTTTCCCGAGCGCATCCGCGATTTCGGCGGCGACTGCTTTGCCGCGATCCGGCACAAGGACATCGTCGTCCACCACCCGTACGAAAGCTTCGACGTGGTCGTCCAGTTCCTGCGCCAGGCGGCGCGCGATCCGGCGGTCGTGGCGATCAAGCAGACGCTCTACCGCACGTCGGACAACTCGCCCATCGTGCGGGCACTCGTCGAGGCGGCGGAATCGGGCAAGACCGTCACCGCGATGGTCGAACTCAAGGCGCGCTTCGACGAGGAAGCGAACATCCGCTGGGCGCGCGATCTCGAACGGGCAGGGGCGCAGGTCGTCTACGGCTTCATCGACCTCAAGACGCATGCGAAGATCTCGTACGTCGTGCGGCGCGAGGCCGGCGGCATGCGCGCCTACGCCCATTTCGGCACCGGCAACTACCACCCCATCACCGCGCGCATCTATACCGACTTCTCGTTCTTCTCGTGCGACCCGGCATTGTGCAACGATGCGGCGCGCCTGTTCAATTTCATGACCGGCTATGCCACGCCCGAGGCGATGGAGAAGCTCGCGTTTGCTCCCCTGACGCTGCGCAAGACGCTGGTCCGCCTGATCGACGACGAGATCGCCCACGCCAAGGCCGGCCGCCCGGCCGCGATCTGGGCGAAGATGAACTCGGTTGTCTGCCCGAAGATCATCGAGAAGCTCTACGAGGCGAGCGAGGCCGGCGTGCAGATCGACCTCATCGTGCGCGGGATCTGCTGCCTGCGCCCCGGCGTCAAGGGGATGTCGTCGAACATCCGCGTTCGCAGCCTGGTCGGCCGGTTCCTCGAACACGGGCGCGTGGCCTGCTTCGGCAACGGTTTCGGCCTTCCGAATCCGCGTTCGAAGCTTTTCATCTCGTCGGCCGACTGGATGCCCCGCAATTTGGACGGCCGCGTGGAAACCTTCGTGCCGATCGAGAACCCGACGGTCCACGAGCAGATCCAGGACCAGATCATGGTGGCGAATCTGCGCGACGTGAAGCAAAGTTGGACGCTCGATTCGGAAGGCGTCTACACGCGCCTGCCGGCGGGTCCGGACGCTTTCGATGCCCACCACTTCTTCATGACGAACCCCAGTCTCTCCGGCCGAGGAAGCGCCTTGCGCAAGGCCGAAAAGTCGAAGGTAAAGGCCGTCACCTGATGCCGCTTCCATGACCGCACGACGATCGTCCGGACCAGACAGCATCGATCGTCGCCCGGTAGCCGTCGTCGATATCGGGTCCAACTCGATCCGCCTCGTCGTGTTCGACGGAACGAGCCGCGTACCGCTGCCGCTTTTCAACGAAAAGGTCCTCTCCGGCCTGGGACGCGGGCTGGAGCGCACGGGCCAGCTCGACGCCGAGGGGATGCAGTCGGCGCTGCAAAATCTCCGGCGTTTTGCCGAACTCATCAAGGCCATGGGCGTGCGCAAGACCTATGCGCTCGCCACCGCCGCGGCGCGCGACGCCAGCAACGGGCCCGAATTCGTCCAGCTGGTGCGCAAGACGACGGGGCTGCCCGTCGTCGTGCTGTCCGGGCGCGAAGAGGCGCGGCTGTCCGCCCTCGGCGTGATCGCCGGCACGCCGGAAGCGACCGGAGCCATGGGCGATCTGGGCGGCGGAAGCCTCGAACTCGTCGCCCTCTCCGACGGGCATGCCGAGCGATATGCCACGCTGCCGCTGGGACCGCTCCGGCTGCGCGAGGTGGCCGAGCGCAACCGCGGCCAGCTCATCGCGATGATCGACGACCACCTGCACGAGCTGGGCTTCCTGCGCGCCGCACGCGGCCGGGATTTCTACGCGGTCGGCGGCGCGTGGCGGGCACTCGCCAAGCTGCATATGTCGCACAACAACTATGCGCTCGAAGTCATCCACCACTACGCGATCCGGCGCGAGGCGGCGATCGAGTTCCTCGGGCTCGTGGCGACCCAGAGCCGCGCGTCGCTCGAAGGCTTCACCGGCGTGTCGCGCAAGCGCATCGAGACCCTGCCGCTGGCGGCGCTCGTGCTCGAGCGCACGCTGCGCCGGATCAAGCCGGAGCGCCTGATCTTCTCGGCGTACGGCCTGCGCGAGGGGTGCCTCTACAATTCGCTGCCCGCCAAGCTCAAGCGGGTCGATCCGCTGCTGTCGGGCGCGCGCGCCATGCTGGCCGGCAACCGGCGCTACAAGGTCGACCCGGAGACGCTGGCCGACTGGGTCGAGCCGCTGTTCAAGGACCGGACGCGCGCGCGCCTCCGGCTGGCGACCTGCTACCTTGCCGACATCGCGTGGAACGAACATCCCGACCATCGCGGCGAGATCGCGTTCACGCGCGCCCTCTACATGCCGATCGCCGGCATCGACCATCCGGGACGCGCCTACGTGGCGCTGGCCCTGTTCGCGCGCTACGAAGGCCAGCCCGATCCCGACACGACGCGTGCGGCGTGGTACCTGCTCGACGAGGAGAGCCTGCGCGAGGCCTACCAGCTCGGTCTGGCGCTTCGCGTCGCCTACCGGCTCACCGGCGGTGCGGCATCCGTGTTCGCCCGGTGCAAGCTCAAGCTCACGGCGAAGGACATCGTGCTCGGCATCCCGAAGCGCATGGGCGGAATGGTCGGCGAACTGGTCGGCCGACGGATGGAAGCGCTGGGGCGCGCACTCGACCGCCGGCCGGTCATCAAGCTGCGCTGATGGAGCCTGTCCGCCTTCTGGCCGTGGCCGCGAGCCTGGCCCTCGGCGCCTGCGCTGCGCACGTCGCCCCGGTGCCGCAGCCGATCGAGCGCTTCGTCTCGTCGATCGACCCCGGAGGTCCGGGACCGCATGCCGCAGCGATACTCGTCCCCGGATGCGAAGGCGTGGGTCCCCACGTCGCGTTCGCCGCCGGGCGGTTGGCCAGCGAGGGGTTCGTCGTGCTGACACTCGACTACCCCGCCGCCTACGGCCTCGACGGCGGGTGCGACAGGGCGCCGGTCGAGGCCATCGGCGACGACATCGCGCGGATGGCGGCCGTCCTGCGTCGCGAGGCGAATGTCGATCCGGCACGCCTCCACCTGGTCGGCTGGGCGGAGGGCGGGGCCGGGATCATGGCCGCCCTCGGCGATCCGACGCGTGCGGAGCGCATCGCGGCACGTTCGGCCGCGGCGTTCTACCCGAGTTGCCGGCAACTCGGCACGTGGCGGATCGACATCCCGTTCCTGCTGCTGCTGGCCGACCGCGAAAGCGGAACGTCGCCGCTCGACTGCGTGGCGCTGACCGGGCGCTCGCCGGGAGCCGACAGGGTCCTCGCGATCCGCTATGGCAGCGCCACGAACCGCTTCGATGTCGAGACGCCTCGGCGCTTCTGGGAATGGAACGCCGGCCGGTTCGACGCCGCGATCCGCGATGCCGCTTTCAACGACCTGCTCTCGTTCCTCGGCGTGCCGAAGGCCCCCTAGAGCGTCAGCAGGACGATCTTCTTGCCCTTGAGGGTGAAGGCGAGCTTGCCCGTCTTCAGGTCGATGGCGGCATTGCCGAACACCTCGCGCCGCCAGCCGTTCATCGCCGGCACGTCGGCCGCGTCGTCGGCCGCGATGCGTTCGAGGTCGGCGGTATTGGCGACGAGCTTCTGCGCCACGCCCTGCTCCTCGCACTTCATCTTGAGCAGCACCTTGAGCAGTTCGACGACGGGCCCCAGCCCCGGCGGCAGGTCCGGCTGGTCGGGCAGGGTCGGGATCTCGGCGGGGGCAAGCGAGAGCCCGCGCTTGACCGCATCGAGCAGGTCCTGCCCGTGGCGCCCGTCGGCGAAGTTCTTCGAAAGTCCGCGCATGCGGGCGAGATCGTCGAGCGTGGTGGGCGCGTGGGCGCAGAGGTCGAGGATCGTCTCGTCGCGGACGACGCGGTTGCGCGGCGTGTCGCGGCGCTGGGCCTCGCGCTCGCGCCACGCGCAGACTTCCTTCATCACGGCGAGGAACTTCGGCTTGGCGCCGCGCGGGCGCATGCGCCGCCACACCTCTTCGGGGTCGACCTTGTAGGTCGCCGGATCGAGGAGGGTGGCCATCTCCTCCTGCAGCCAGCCGGCACGCCCGTTGGCCGCCAGCTTGCGCGCCAGCGCCTCGTAGGCCGGGCGCAGATGCGTGACGTCCGACAACGCGTAGGTGACCTGGCGCTCGGACAACGGGCGCTGGGCCCAGTCGGTGAAACGGACCGACTTGTCGATCCGGGCGCGCGCGAGCTGGGCGGCGAGGGTCTCGTAGCTGACCTGGTCGCCGAAGCCGCAGACCATTGCGGCGACCTGGGTATCGAAAAGCGGCGAGGGCACCCGGCCGGCCAGATTGTAGAAAATCTCGAGGTCCTGCCGGGCCGCGTGGAAGACCTTGAGGACGCCCGGTTCGTCCATGAGCGCCAGCAGGGGGGCAAGATCCAGACCCGGAGCGAGCGCGTCGATGACGGCCGCGTCGTCGGGCCCCGCGACCTGGACAAGGCAGAGCTGCGGATAATAGGTCCGGTCCCGCATGAACTCGGTATCCACGGTCACGTAGTTCGACCGGGAAACCTTGGCGCAGAATGCCGCCAGTTCGGCGGACTCGGAAATCAACGTCATTCCCATTGGTTACACCTCATTCGCGACCCCCTCAAGGGTGAAACCCCGAGGGGTTGACAAGCGGGGGCACGTCATGCGCCTTTTCCCCCCGGATTTGCTTAAAGGAATCGTCCCTCCATGCACGCCTATCGCACCCACACTTGCGGCCAGCTTCGCCGCGAGAACGTCGACCAGACCGTCCGTCTCTCCGGCTGGGTCCATCGCAAGCGGGACCACGGCAATCTGCTGTTCGTCGACGTCCGCGACCATTACGGCATCACCCAGTGCGTGCTCGATACGTCGAGCAAGCTGTTCGCCGCCGTCGAGGGCTTCCGGCCCGAAAGCGTGATCACGGTCACCGGGCGGGTCGTCGCGCGCGTCGCCGAGACGGTCAATTCCAAGCTGCCGACCGGCGAGATCGAGGTGCGCGTCGACGAGGTGACGCTCCAGTCCGCCGCCGAAGTGCTGCCTTTCCAGGTGGCGCAGGAAGAAGACTACCCCGAGGAAATGCGCCTCAAATACCGCTTCCTCGACCTGCGCTCGGAACGCCTGCACGCCAACATCGTGCTGCGCTCGAACGTCATCGCGTCGATCCGCCGGCGCATGATCGAGCAGGGCTTCACCGAGTTCCAGACGCCGATCCTGACCTCGTCCAGCCCCGAGGGTGCGCGCGACTATCTGGTGCCGTCGCGCCTGCATCCGGGCAAGTTCTACGCGCTGCCGCAGGCCCCGCAGCAGTTCAAGCAGCTCCTGATGGTCTCGGGCTTCGACCGCTATTTTCAGATCGCCCCCTGCTTCCGCGACGAGGACGCCCGCGCCGACCGCAGCCCCGGCGAGTTCTACCAGCTCGACTTCGAGATGAGCTTCGTCACGCAGGAAGACGTGTTCGACGCCATCGAGCCCGTGCTCGCCGGCGTGTTCCGCGAGTTCGCGCGCGGCCGGACCGTGGACGAAGGCCGCTTCCCGCGCATCCCGTACGACGAGGCGATGCTGAAGTACGGCTCCGACAAGCCGGACCTGCGCAACCCGCTGGTCATCGCCGACGTGACGTCGGTGTTCGCCGGATCGGACTTCAAGGTGTTCTCGGGCATCGCCGCCGCGGGCGGCACCGTGCGCGCGATCCCCGCACCGAAAACCGCCGACCGTCCGCGAAGCTTCTTCGACAAGATGAATGCCTGGGCGCAGGGCGAGGGGGCACCGGGCCTCGGCTACATCGTGTTCGAGGGCGAGCAGGCCAAGGGTCCGATCGCCAAGTTCCTCGATGCCGACCGGATGGCGAAGCTCAAGGCGGCGGCCGGCGTGGGGCCCGGCGATGCCGTGTTCTTCGTCGCCGACAAGAAGCCGCTGGCGGCGGCCAAGCTTGCCGGTGCCGCACGCCGCAAGCTGGGCGAAGAGCTCGAGCTGATCGCACCCGGCACGTTCCGCTTCTGCTGGATCGTCGACTTCCCGATGTACGAGCTCGACGAGGAAACGGGGAAGATCGATTTCAGCCACAACCCGTTCTCGATGCCGCAGGGCGGCCTCGAGGCGCTGACGACAAAGGCCCCGCTGACGATCAAGGCCTACCAGTATGACATCGTGTGCAACGGCGTGGAGCTGTCGTCCGGCGCCATCCGCAACCACCTGCCGGAGATCATGTACAAGGCGTTCGAGATCGCCGGCTACACGCAGGCCGACGTCGAGACGCGCTTCGGCGGCATGCTCAACGCCTTCAAGTTCGGCGCGCCCCCGCATGGCGGTTCGGCACCCGGCATCGACCGCATCGTCATGCTGCTGGCCGACGAGCCGAACATCCGCGAAGTCGTCGCCTTCCCGATGACGCAGGGTGCCGTCGACCTGCTGATGCAGGCGCCCAATTCGGTCGATCCGGCCCGCCTCAAGGAACTGCACATCCGGCACGAGCTGCCGGCGGTCAAGAAAAAGGACTGACCGTCGCGGCCTGCGCCGACTGGAAAACGGCCCTTATTGCGCCATATTGATCGCGGAAACTGTCGCTTCTGGAGCCCCCGATGCGCCTGACACGTCTCTGCACCGCAATTGCCGCAGCGCTGATCATCGGCGCGTCCGCGCATGCGCAGACGATCGCCCCGCATCGCGCGGCCTATTCGCTGTCGCTCGGCGAAGGCCGCAGCGGCGGCGTGGGGTCGATCGACGGCGCGCTCGTGATCGACTGGGGCGAGGTCTGCGAAGGCTGGACGATTTCCCAGCGCATGCGCTTCCGCATGAGCGGCGGCGACGGCGGCGACGTCGATTCCGACATCTCGTTCTCGAGCTTCGAGTCGCGCGACGGGCGCAACTACCGCTTCTCGCTGCGCACGACGCGCGACGGCGAGGTGGTGGAAGACCTGCGCGGGCGCGCAGAGCTCGACCCCGACAAGGGCGGCAAGGCGGAGTTCTCGACCCCCGACACGACCATCGTGCTTCCGCCGGGCACGATGTTCCCGACGGCGCACTCGCTTCTGCTCATCAATCTCGCCGTCGGCGGCGAGCGTATCGTCACGCGCGCGGTATTCGACGGGGCGACGCTCGACGGCGCGCTCGACGTGTCCGCCATCATCGGCGACAGGACGCCGGTCGATGCGGCACTCGCCGCGCGTTCGCCGGTAGTCGGCGCACGACCGAGCTGGCGCGTGCGCATGGCGTACTTCAATCCCGACGACAAATCGGGGACGCCGACCTATGAAACCTCGATGCGCATGCTGGACAATGCCGTCGCGTCCGAATACTCGTTCGAATATCCGGAATTCAGCATCCGCGCGAAGCTCGAGCGTCTCGACGCGCTTCCCAAGCCCAGCTGTTGATCTGCGTCAACTTCGTGCCTGCATTGTTCGCAAGTGCGGGAGCGGGGCTTTTATTGCACAAGAAATTTCCCGAAGCGTTCCGCAATGTCTTCGTGGGCCGCCGGCCCATGGGGATTCGTTCATAGGCATTGCACAAGAGCGGGGGAGTTATGAAATCGAGGATTGCTATCGGGCTAAGGTCGTTGGCGGTTGCTGCGGCGGTATTCGCGATCGCCCCGTTTTCGGGCGCCGACGCGCAGGAGATCCGCGGCAAGAAGTCGGGAGATTTCAACGTCCGCTTACGCGGCATCTCGGTGAATCCGGACAACGGGACGCGTCCAGTCAACAATGCGACGACGGGCGCATTGGTTTCAACGCTCGAAAAGGTCCAGGATTCGCAAACGGTCGAAGTCGATGTCTCGTACTTCGTGACGCCCAAAGTTGCGTTGGAGCTTATCGCAGCGACCACGAACCACAACCTGACCGTCGGCGCACCAGCGCTCAACAACGGGACGGATCTCGGGCGGACCGGCGTACTCCCGCCGACGCTCACGCTTCAGTTCCATCCGCTGCCGAACGCGACATTCAGCCCGTACGCCGGTGCCGGGCTGAACTACACGTTCTTCTATAATGAAAGCAACGGCGCCAACTTCAATGGCCTCAAATTGAAGGATACTTGGGGTTGGGCTTTGCAGGCCGGTCTCGACATCCAGACGTCGTCGCCGTGGTCGCTGAATTTCGACGTAAAGAAGATATTTCTTAAGACTAGCGCGACCGTTAACCTGAACCCCAGCACGGCGCTCACGGTCACGGATATCAAGCTTGATCCATGGGTATTCGGAGCGGGCATCGGCTACAAATTCTGATGTAAATGCGGCTTGCGCGGGGAATCAGGCCGGCCAGAGCCAGGCCGCCCCGCGCACGCCGCTGGAATCGCCGTGCCTGTTGCGCACGAGGCGCGTGGCGATCGTATCCGAGAAGACGAACTTCGCGAGCAGCGGCGGGACGGCCTCGTAGAGGTAGTCGAGATTCGAAAGCCCGCCGCCCAGCACGATCACCTCGGGGTCGAAGATGTTGATCACCGTTCCGAGCGCGCGCGCGAGCCTGTCCGCGTATCGGGCCAGCGTCGCGCGTGCATCGGGATCGCCGGTGGATGCCGCCTCCACGATCTCGCGCGTCGTGCGCTCCTGCCCGGTGGCGACAAGATGGTCGCGCGCCAGGCTCGGGCCCGACAGGAACGATTCGATGCAGCCGCTCCGGCCGCAATAGCAGGACGGCCCCGGCCGTTCGTCGCGGCCGTCCACGATCCGGGGGGCGGGCAGGGGATTGTGGCCCCATTCGCCCGCGATGCTGTTGACGCCGACGACCGGCCGCCCTTCATAGACCAATCCGCCGCCCACGCCCGTCCCGAGGATGACCCCGAACACGCTTCGGGCCCCGGCCGCGGCGCCGTCGCTTGCTTCCGACAGCACGAAACAGTCCGCGTCGTTGGCGATGCGGACCGGCCGGCCAATGGCGGCAGAAAGATCCTTGTCGAGCGGATGGCCGATCAGCCACACCGAATTCGCGTTCTTGACCAGACCCGTCGTCGGCGAAATGGTTCCGGGAATGCCGACCCCGACCGATGGGGCAGCGCCAAGTTCCGCATCGGCCGCCCGCACGAGGGCGGCGATCGCGGCGACCGTCGAATTGTAGTTGCCCTGGGGGCTGGCGACGCGCCGCCGCAGGCGTAGCGAACCGTCTCCGGAAAGAGCCGCTATCTCGATTTTCGTGCCGCCAAGATCGATCCCGTAACGCATGCGCCTTACAAACTCCGGCTTAATATCTTCTTAACGCTGGGGCAGTTTCTTGTGGATTTGCAGGCTAGTGCGAAGACGCGGGAACATGCTAAATCAACGTCAACGGCCCTTTGCGATCCCTCCAGACGGGCCGAAAACGAACCGTGTGAGCCGATGGCAAAAACCGTCCTGATCGTGGAAGACAACGAGCTGAACATCAAGCTCTTCAACGATTTGCTCGAAGCCCATGGCTACGCCACGCTGCAGACCAAGGACGGCATCGAGGCCATGAAAATGGCCCGCCAGCACCGCCCGGACCTGATCCTGATGGACATCCAGCTCCCCGAAGTGTCGGGCCTGGAAGTCACGAAGTGGCTGAAGGAAGACCCGGACCTGCGCGGCATTCCGGTCGTCGCGGTCACGGCGTTCGCCATGAAGGGCGACGAAGACAAGATCCGTCAGGGCGGCTGCGAGGCCTATATCGCGAAGCCGATTTCGGTCGCCAAGTTCCTGGAAACCATCCAGCGCTTCCTGAATTGAAGGGCGCCAGACGAGGCTGTAGGTCATGACGGCGCGCGTTCTCGTTGTCGATGACGTGCTTCCCAACGTCAAGCTGCTCGAGGCCCGCCTCAGCTCGGAGTACTTCCACGTCATGACCGCCTTCGGCGGCCAGGAAGCGCTCGACAAGGCGTTCCTCAATCCGCCCGACATCGTCCTGCTCGACGTGATGATGCCCCAGATGGACGGATTCGAGGCCTGCCGGCGCCTGAAGGCCGATCCGCGCACCTGCCACGTCCCGGTCATCATGGTGACGGCGCTGTCCGCGAGCGAGGATCGCGTGCGCGGCCTCGAGGCCGGCGCCGACGACTTCCTCACCAAGCCGGTCCGCGATGAAGCACTCTATGCCCGCATCCGCTCGCTGGTCCGCCTCAAGATGCTAGCCGACGAATGGCGCCTGCGCAGCGCCACGTCCGGCCGCTTCGGCATGGCCGACGACAGCGCCACGATCCAGGGCGAGATATCGACCAAGGGCGCGCGGCTTCTGGTGGTCGACGAGTTGCCGGGCCTGACGCGCATGCTCACGCAGAGCCTGAAGGACGAGGATGCGACCGTCGAGGTGACGGCCGACGTCGCCGACGCGCTCCAGCGGGCCAACCAGTCGGTCTACGACACGATCGTCATCAACACGCTGATGCGCAAGGTCGACGCGCTGCGTCTGTGCGCCGAACTCCGCTCGGGCGAGCACACGCGCCAGATGCCGCTGATGGCCGTGATCGAGGACGGGGACGACGCGCGGCTGGCGCGCGTCCTGGACATCGGGGTCAACGACTATCTCCTGACCCCGGTCGAGCCCAACGAGCTGGTGGCGCGCGTGCGCACGCAGATCCGCCGGCGCCGGTACATGGAGGCGCTGCGCCACAACTACGAGCGCAACATGGCGCTGGCGCTGACCGACGCGCTGACCGGCCTGCACAACAGGCGCTACATGGAGGCGCATATGGGCAATCTCGCCCAGCGCGCGACGCACTCCGACCGGACGATGGCGCTGCTGATGATCGACATCGACCACTTCAAGAGGGTCAACGACAATTTCGGCCATCCGGTCGGCGACCAGGTCCTGCGGGCCGTCGCCGAACGCCTGCAGCACAACGTTCGGCCGTTCGACACGGTCGCGCGCTGGGGCGGCGAGGAATTCATGGTCGTGATGCCCGAGGCCGACGACAAGATCGGCCGGGTCGTCGCCGAGCGCCTGCGCGCGAAGGTCGAGCAGGCGCCGATCGTCGTCGATCATGCGGTCGGCAGCATCGACATCACGATCAGCATCGGGGTCGCGGCGAGCAAGCCCAAGGGGTTCGATGCCGCAGAGCTGATCCGGGATGCCGACGCGGCGCTCTATCGGGCCAAGCAGGCAGGCCGGAACCGGTCCGAGTCGTCGGAACGGGGCTGAAAACGAAAAACCGGGCTGCCGTCGCCGGCCCCCGGTTGCTCCGCCGCCGGCGGCCCCGAGAGGGCCGCGGCAGACGTTACTTGATCTTGCCTTCCTTGAAGACCACGTGCTTGCGCGCGACGGGGTCGTACTTCTTGAGCTCGAGCTTTTCCGTCGTCTTGCGCGGATTCTTCTTGGTCACATAGAAGAAGCCGGTGTCGGCGGTGCTGTTGAGCTTGATGAGCATCGGCTTGGACTTGGCCATGGATGGGCCCTCGAAACTGGAGAATTCGTTAATCGGGCCGGGACAATAGCGTCCGGACAGGGGTTGTCAAGCCGGCTGCCGCCGGGATCACTTCACCAGAGCCGCCTGCTGGACCGACTGGAGGGTCCGCGAGAACATCGCGGGGTCGCGCAGCAGGGCCGTGGCGATGGCGACTTCGCCGTCCCGGCTGGCGTTGTCGGGGGGGCAGATGTCCCGCAAGCTCTTGAGACCGGCCATGTTCGCGTGGTCCGCGGCCCGCCAGCGGACCATCGTCGCCGCGTCCGTCAGGCGGCCGTTGCGCACGGCGGCAAGCGCGTCGGCCACGCTGTCGCTGCGCCCGGAGGTGCAATAGGCCGGGATGACCCCGAGATCGGCCAGCGGATAGCCCGACGGGGCGTGGAAGCGGGCCCAAGTGATGACCAGTTCGCCGTCGTTGGGCATCTGGACCAGCGTCTGGACCGATCCCTTGCCGAACGAAGTCGTCCCGACGACGATCGCGCGGCCGTTATCCTGGAGGGCAGCGGCGACGATCTCGGAGGCGGAGGCCGACTGGCCGTTGACCAGCACGACGAGCGGGACATCCTCCCCGACATCGCCCGGCTGGGCGTTCATGCTCTGGTGACTGGCGCGATGGCGCCCGCGCGTCGACACGATGACGCCGTGGGCAAGGAACAGGTCCGACACGCCGACCGCCTGATCGAGCAGTCCGCCCAGATTGCCGCGCAGGTCGAGCACCATGCCGCGCATCGCGGGCTTGATCTCGACCTTGGCACGGCGGATCGCGTCGCCCAGCGCTTCGGTCGTGCGCTGGTTGAAGCCCGAGACCTTGACGTAGGCAAGATCGCCGTCGCGCCGGTAGGTCACGGTCGGCGGAACGATGTGGCCGCGCAGCAGCCGTATCTCCGAGGTGCGCTCGGACGGCGGACGGCGGGTCTCGAGACGCAACTCGGTGCCGACCGGACCGCGCAGCCGCGCGATCACCTCGCGTTCGGAGAGCCCGAGCAGCGAGCGGCCGTCGACGGCAACCAGCCGGTCGCCGACGCGCAGGCCCGCGCGCGCGGCCGGGGTCTCCGGCGAAACGATGTCGACGCGCGTCTCGCCATTCTCGAAGCCCACGGTCACGCCGATGCCGCCGAAGCCGTCCCGCACCGCGCGGCTTTCGCGCGCGCGCTCGGGATCGTCGTAGCGCGTGTAGGTGTCGAGCTTCGAAAGCGACCCTTCCATGAACGCCCGGAACACGCGGTCGTTGGGCGTGTCGCGAAGCACGGTGGAAACGCCGCGCGCGGCCTCGACCGCCTGCGCCGTCGTCGACGCCCAGCGCTGGACATCGTCCCGCCGCGGCAGTTCGAAACCGCCGGCGAGCGCCTCGCCGTCGTACACGTCGATGCGCGTGTCGGTGCGCCGCACGGAAATGCGCGGATCGATCTTGCTCAGGTTTGCAAGGCCGGCCGCCGCGAGCGTCGGAAGATCGACGGGCTGGATGTAGCGCGACGAAAGCTCGTCGTAGGCACGCTGGTAGAAATTGGCGGGCGTGGTCGCGGCCGACTGGCCGTGGGACGGTGCCGGCCGCGCGGCTTCGCGAGGGCCCGCACACGCGGTCGCGAAGACGACCAGCGTGGCGATGAGGGCACCCAGCCGGGGTGCGCGTCGGGTACTTGCGCGGCGCGACGCCATTGCGGCTCAGCTCCGCGTGTGGTTCGCCCACATCACGCCGAGGACCGCACCCTTGACCGGGCGCAGGAGGGCGAGCGTGAGGACGAGCGTGAGCGGCAGCCACAACGCCGCCTGTCCCCACAACGGCAGCAGGACGAACCTGTCCAGCATGACCATCGCGCCGACGATGATGTGTCCGACGATGAAGATCGTGAAGTAGGGCGGCGCGTCGTCCGCCCGATAGGTATCGAGCGCGTGTCCGCACGTCGTGCAGCTTGCACGGATCTTGAGGTAGCCGTCGAAGACAGCGCCCGTTCCGCAGTTCGGGCACCGCCCGCCGGCGCCCCGGCGCATCCCGACGGTCCAGGACCGTGGCGGCTGGGTGACAGTTTCACTCGGGGGCGAAAACGACATGAACGAAGGCTCCTGACCCTCATAATATACATGGGACTACATGAAGATATGCTTACCGGTTGGCGCGCAACACTCCGAACGGTATTGCGGCATTCCTGCAACAGGTCCGGGGCGCGGGCTCAGCGTTGGCGGCGGCCGCGTCGGAAATTGCCGCGCGGAGCCCGACCGGGTCCGGCGTCCTGCAACTCGAAGGACAGGCTGCCGGTCAGGGCGTCGACCTCCCGCAGGCGGACTTCCACTGCCTGTCCAAGGGTATAGACCATGGCGTTCCGGCTGCCGGTCAGGGTGTGGCGGCGTTCGTCGAAATGGTAGAAATCGTTCGGCAACGACCGGACCGGCACCAGCCCGTCGGCGCCGATCTCGTTGAGCGTGATGAACAGGCCGAATTTCTGCACGCCCGATATGCGCGCCTGGAAGGTGGCACCCTGCCGGTCCTCCAGGTATGCGGCGATATAGCGCGCCATCGCATCGCGCTCCGCCGCGACCGCGCGGCGCTCGGTGGCCGAGATGTGATCGCCCGCATCCGCGAAATCGGGGACGGGGCCGGGGTCGAGCAGCCCGCCCTCGCTAAGTCCGCCGGCCGACACGAGAGTCCGATGCACGAGAAGGTCGGCATAGCGCCGGATCGGCGACGTGAAGTGGGCATAGCGCGCGAGCGACAGGCCGAAATGCCCCTGGTTGACCGGCGAATAGACCGCCAGCGACTGGCTGCGCAAGACCATCTGGTTGACCAGATGGTGATGGGGCTGGCCCTTCGCCCACTCGAGGATGCGTCCGAAATCGTGCGGCCGCATCGCTGCACCGCGCGCGAGACGCAAGCCGAGACCCTCGAGCGTTTCGCGCAGCGCCTCGACCCGGTCGACGGCCGGCGGCTCGTGCACGCGGTACATGCACGGCAGACGCTTGCGTTCCAGCGTCTCGGCAGCGCAGACATTCGCGAGGATCATGAACTCCTCGATCAGCCTGTGGCTGTCGAGGCGGGTGCGGGGTGCGATCTTCGCCACCTTGCCGTCGGCGCCCAGTTCGACCTTGCGTTCCTCGACGTCGATATCAAGCGCGCCGCGTGCGGTGCGGGCGGCCAGCAGCGCCTTGTAGGCGCCGTAGAGCGGCCCCACGACCTTGTCCGCGATCCAGCCCGGCGCCTTCTCGTGCCCGTCGGCGATCGCCTGGATGCGCTCGTAGGTGAAGCGCTGCGCCGAACGGATCATCGCGCGCACGAAGCGGTGGCTGCGCTTGGTGCCGCTCCGGTCGATGACGATGTGGACGGCCAGCGTCGGCCGGTCTTCGTCGGGTCGCAGCGAACAAAGGTCGTTCGACAGGCGCTCGGGCAGCATCGGCACGACGCGGTCGGGGAAGTAGCAGGAATTGCCGCGCTGGTAGGCCGACCGGTCGAGCGCATCGCCCGGCCGCACGTACCACGCGACGTCGGCGATCGCGACGATCAGCCGCCAGCCGCCGATATTGTCGGGGGAGTCGTCGGCCACAGCCATCACGGCATCGTCGAAATCGCGCGCGTCCGCGCCGTCGATGGTCACGATCGGCAGTTCGCGCAGGTCCTCGCGTGCGCCGACCGGAGCGGGCTTCGCGCGCTCGGCCTGGGCCAGCGCGTCGGCGGGAAACACCGTCGGGATGTCCTGCGCATGGATGGCGATCAGGCTCGCCGACCGCGGATCGCCGAGCCGGCCGATCCGCTCGACCACCCGCGCGCGCGGCAGGCCGATGCGCCGCTGGGGCAGCAGTTCGGCCAGCACCAGTTCGCCCGGCTGGGCCTCGCCGATCGCGTCCGCCTCGATCGTGTAGTCGGTCTTCACCCGCCGGTCGGTCGGCTTGAGTCGCCAGGCGGCTCCCGCTTTCTCGATCTGCCCGACGACCCGCTCGGGGACGAGATCGGCGAGCCGGACGAGCGTGGCGATCCATTCTCCGTCGATGAACTCGAACCGGCCCAGCCCGTGCGCGCCGACCGGCGGTGCCGGATGGCCTTCGGCAACCCGAAGGCGCGCGAGCGGCGAGGGGCCCGTCCACTCGAGCGCCTTTGCCAGCAGCGTCCCGTCCTCGACGTCGGTGCCGACGATCTCGAGCGGGATTGCCTCCTTCGAAGCCTTGGCGCCGGCCCGGACGATCCGGCCCTCGCCGACGAACGCGACCTGTCCGTCGCGGGCCATGTCGCGCAGCAGGTGATTGAGCGCGCGGCGCGCCTCGCCCTTCAGGCCCAACAGCTTGACGAGCCTGCGCTTGTCGACAGGGACCGGAATCCGGGCAAGCGCGTCCAGCACCATCTGGGCGCTCAGGCGGGCGTCGTTGCGACTCGTTCGGGGCACGACACCAAAGTGGACCCGGTGCGGTCTCCGACGCAACGCAGTTGCACAACGAGACCTGCCGTGATTATTTTTTGGGGAAGTACGGAGTCCGGATGAACTTTCTGATCGTCGACGACGACGCCGAAATGCGGTTGACCTTGCGCGACATGCTTGAGTCGCTCGGCGCGTCCCGCGTCTGGGCGGTCGGCGACGGGAACAAGGCCCTGGAGCGCATGCGGGCGCTCGAATTCGGGCGCAACGACGTCGTGCTGGCCGACTGGAACATGCGTCCGATGAACGGGCTCGAGCTGCTCGACGTCGTCCGGACAGACCGCAAGCTTTGCCAAGTCTATTTCGTGATGATCACCGGCGAATCCGACCAGGAAAAAGTCGTGACCGCACGCGAGCGCGGCGTCAACGACTACCTGGTCAAGCCATTCGAAATGCTGGCATTGCGCCGGAAACTCGGTACCTTCCTTCCCGCACCGCGCGGCGCCCGGGGATAGCGCCCGGCCGATGCCGGAAACGGGGAATTTTCGATGGAGATGCTCGGCTGGGCCGTCGGCGCGCTGGGGCTGGCAGTCGGCCTTGTCGGCTGGCAGCTTGCGATACGCGCCCGGCGCAGCGAGGCACGCCTCGTCCAGGCGCTCGACGCGCTCGACGAAGGCTTCGCGCTGTGGAGCGCGGACGACCGGCTGCTGCACGCAAACCGCCGGTATCGCGAGATCTATGCCGAATCCGCCTCGGAGCTGACGCTCGGGATCGGCTACGAGACGCATCTGCGCATCCGGCTGTCGGCCCCGAGTGCGGGCGTGCCGCCCGAGGCGCGCGAGGCCTACGTGCGCAAACGCCTCGAGGACCGCCGCCTCCAGCGGCCGCCGTTCGACGTGCCGCAGGCGGCGGGGCGCTGGGTACGCACGATCGACCGGCGGACGGCCGACGGATCGACCGTCTCGGTCCGCGTCGACGTCTCCGACATCAAGGCCAAGGAGATCGAATCCCGTCTGCAGACCCAGCTGCTGCGCTCGACCTTCGACAACATCACCGACGGCCTTATCGTCGTCGACGGCGAGGAGCGGCTGGCCCTCTGGAATGCCAACGCCATCGAGATCCTCGGCCTGCCCCGGGACATGGCACAGGTCGGCCGGCCCTATCGCGACATCCTCGCGTTTCTCGCCACGCGCGGCGATTTCGGTCCGCCGCCACCCGGCGTACCGGGCGATCCGGTCTCGGCGATCCTCGAGAACAACGTGGCGCGCCTGCCGGATTCGTTCACGCGCACGCTGGCGACGGACCGGGTGGTCGAGTTCAACAAGGTCAGGATGCCCGGCGGCGGTTTCCTGTCCACGCTCGGCGACATCACGCGGCGCATCGCGTCCACCCAGGCGGCGGCAACCGCCCATCGCCGGCTCGTCGACGCGATCGAGAGCTTCCCCGAAGGATTCGCGCTGTTCGACGCCGACGACCGCCTCGTCACCTGCAACGCGCGCTATCGCGAGATGTATCGCGCGATAGCGCCGCTGCTCGTCGCCGGAACGCGCTTCGAGGACCAGGTCCGGGCACTGGCACGCTCCGACGAAAGCCTCGTCGAAGCCGACGCGGTCGAAGCCCACGTCGCCGACCGCATGCGCCGGCACCGCGAACCGCGCGAGCCCTACGACGTCCGGCGCGCCAACGGGCGCTGGATCCGGGCCATCGACCGGCGGACGGCCGACGGCGGCACCGTCGCGATCCGGATCGACATCAGCGACCTGCGCCGGCGCGAAACCGTGCTGACGGTCGTGGTGGAGACGGCACAGCGCCTGCTCGTCGAGACGCGATGGCGAAGCCCGGTGGAGGAGATGCTCGCGCGCCTCGGCAACGCCTTGGGCGTCAGCCGGACGATGCTGGGCAAGAACAAGACCCGCGCGAACGGCAAGATCACGCAGAAAGACGTCTTCGAATGGGACGCGCCGGGCATCGTGCGCATCGTCGGAAATCCGGATTTCGAGGGTTTCCCCGTCAAGGACACGGCGTTCCAGGACTGGCGCCTAGCGCGTTCGCGCGGCGAGACGGTCTATGGCATCGTCAGCGAGCTCGATCCGGGCAAGCGCGAGTGGCTTAGCCGCCAGGAAGTGAAGTCGCTGATCCGCGTGCCGGTCATGGTCGGCGGGGCCTGGTGGGGGAGCGTGGGTTTCGACCATTGCCGGGTGGAGCACAGGTGGGAGCCGCTCGAGATCGAGGCGATCCAGGCGGCTGCGACCCTCATCGGGCTGGCGATCCAGCGCGAACACGCGGCCGAACAGGTCGAGCGCCAGCGCGACGCGCTCTTCCGCAGCGAGAAGATGGCGGCGATGGGCTCGCTGCTGGCCGGCGTGGCGCACGAGCTCAACAATCCGCTGGCGATCGTCGTCGGGCAGGCATCGCTGCTTTGCGAGACCGCGAACGACGAGCGGACGCTTGCGCGCGCCGACCGCATCGCCAAGGCGGCCGACAGATGTGCGCGCATCGTCAAGACGTTCCTTGCCATGGCCCGGCAGCGTCCGGCCGAGCGGGCACCGGTCGATCTGCGCGCGGTCGTGCGCGGCACGCTCGATCTGCTGTCCTACGCGCTCGCGGCCGACGGCGTCGACATCGATCTCGACATGCCCGCCGAATTGCCCGACGTATGGGGCGACGGCGACCAGCTGGCCCAGGTCGTCAGCAATCTCGTCGTCAACGCGCAGCACGCGGTCCGCGAGCGGGCGTCCGGCCGGTCGCTGCGCATCGGCGTCGCGGTCGATGCCGACGACGCGCAGTTCGTGACGCTCGACATCGCCGACAACGGCGGCGGCGTTCCCGAAGCCCTGCGCGCGCGCATCTTCGAGCCGTTCTTCACGACCAAGGCGCCCGGCTCGGGAACGGGCGTCGGGCTCTCGGTCTGCCGCGGGATCGTCGAGGCGCACGACGGCTCGATCGAAGTCGACGACGCAGAAGGGGGAGGGGCACGGTTCACGGTACGCCTTCCGGCCGCGCGCCGGTCGGCAGACGGCGCTTCGGTCGAAGGCGATCCGGCCAATGCCCGCCGGCTTCCGTCCGGCACGCATGTCCTGCTGGTCGACGACGAGCCGGACATCCTGCGCACGCTGTGCGACATCTTCGTCGATTGCGGCGCACGCACCGATCTTGCCACCGACGGCGACGAGGCGCTCGCCAAACTGAGGGCGACGGATTTCGACCTGGTGTTCTGCGACATCCGAATGCCGGGGCTCGACGGTCCCGGCCTCTATCGCGCCGTCGCGGCCAGCCTCCCGGATGTGGCGCACAGGTTCGTGTTCGTGACCGGCGACGTGCTGTCGGCCGAAGTGGCGGCCTTCCTCAAGGAAACGGCCGCCCCGCATATCGAGAAGCCGTTCCGGCGCGACGAGATCCTGCGCACGGCGAAGGCGGTTCTCGGACGGACCTAGTCGGCGGCGGGTTCGGGCGCCTTCTTGCGCACGCGCTTGGCGGCCGGCGCCTTGGCAGCCGGCTTTTCCGCTTTCGCGGCGGCGGGCTTCTCGGCCTTCGTGGCGACCTTGGGTGCGGCAGCCTTCTTTGCGGCCGGCGCCTTCTTCGCACCCTTCTTGCGCACGGGCGCGTCGCCGGCCCGCGCCCGACGGTCCGCGATCAGGCGGACGGCGTCGTCGAGGCTGACTTCTTCCGGCGTCAGGTCCTTGGGCAGATTGGCGTAGGTGCTGCCGTGCTTGACGTAGGGGCCATAGCGGCCGGCAGCCGCCGTGATCGGCGCGCCATCCTCGGGATGGTTGCCGACAACGCGCCCGACCGGGGCCGCCGCACGTCCGAAGCGCCTGCCGGTCGAAGGCTGGGCAAGGATGTCGACCGCCCGGTTGAGGCCGATCTCGAGCGCGTCCTGGGTCGTGCCGATCGATTTGTACTTGTCGCCGTGCTTGATGTACGGGCCGAACCGGCCGAGACCGGCCAGGATCGGCAGGCCATCCTCGGGATGGTTGCCGACGGGGCGGGGCAGGGACAGGAGCTTCAGCGCCATGTCGAGGCCCACGTCCTCGGGCTTCATGTCTTTCGGGATCGACTGGCGCTTGGGCTTGATCTTCTCGCCGCCGGTGCCGAGCTGCACGTAGGGCCCGAACGGGCCATTGCGCAGCTGGACCTCTTCCTTGCTTTCCGGATCGACGCCGAGAACCTTGTTGGCGACACCGCCGCCGCCTTCGCCGTCGCCGTTGTCGACGGTGAGGGGGCGCGTGAAGCTGCAGGTCGGATAGTTCGAGCAGCCGATGAAGGCGCCGCGCTTGCCCAGCCGCAGCCCCAGACGTCCGCCCGAGCATGCGGGGCAGACGCGCGCGTCGGTGCCGCCGGGATTCTCGGGGAAGAAGTGGGGGCCGAGCGCTTCGTCGAGCCGGTCGATGACGTCGCGGATCTTCAGTTCCTTGGTGTCGTCGACCGATTTCGAGAAATCGACCCAGAACTCGGCGAGCACCTTGCGCCAGTCGGCACGCCCGCCCGAGATCTCGTCGAGCTGGTCTTCGAGCTTGGCGGTGAAATCGTACTCGACGTAGCGGCGGAAGAAGTTCTCGAGGAACGTCGTGACGACGCGGCCGCGGTCCTCGGGCGTGAAGCGCTTCTTGTCGAGCTTGACGTAGCCGCGTTCCTGCAGGGTCTCGAGGATCGAGGCGTATGTCGACGGGCGGCCGATACCCAGCTCCTCCAGCCGCTTGACGAGGCTGGCCTCGGAGAAGCGCGGCGGCGGCTGGGTGAAATGCTGCTCGGGCTTGACCGGGCCGCGCGGCGTGGAATCGCCCTCGGCCAGCGGCGGGAGCAGGCGGTTCTCGTCGTCGTCGGCTTCCGACGGATCGTCGCGGTCTTCGCGGTAGAGCGCCAGGAACCCTTCGAACACGAGCGTGGAGCCGGTCGCGCGCAGCGTCGTGCGTTCGTCGGGCGACGCGAGATCGACGGCAACCTGGTCGAGCTGCGCGCTTTCCATTTCGGATGCGACCGTGCGCTTCCAGATGAGGTCGTAGAGCTTGAGCAGGTCGTCGGCCAGATAGCGCTCGACGTCCTTCGGGCGGCGGAGCAGGTCGGTCGGGCGGATCGCCTCGTGGGCTTCCTGCGCGTTCTTGGCCTGGGTCTTCCAGATGCGCGGCTGGTCGGGCAGGAACTTCTTGCCGTACTGCTCTGCGATCAGGGCACGCGCGGCGCGCACCGCCTCGCCCGACAGCGTCACGCTGTCGGTACGCATATAGGTGATGAGACCCACGGTCTCGCCGCCGATGTCGAAGCCTTCGTAGAGCTGCTGGGCCATGCGCATGGTGCGCGAGGCGCCGAAGCCCAGCTTGCGCGAGGCTTCCTGCTGGAGTGTCGACGTCGTGAAGGGCGCCATCGGGTTGCGGCGCACGCGCTTGCGCTCGACGGTCGCCACCTTGTAGGGATCGCCGGCCTCGATCTTGGCCACGGCCGCCTGTGCCGCCGCTTCGTTGGCGAGGTCGAACTTGTCGAGACGCGCGCCGTCCAGATGCGTGAGGCGCGCTTCGAACTTTTCGCCGCCCTTGGCAGTGAACTGGGCGCCGATGGTCCAGTACTCGCGCGCCCGGAAGCGCTCGATCTCGTTTTCGCGCTCGCAGATGAGGCGCAGCGCCACCGACTGCACGCGCCCGGCCGAGCGGCTGCCCGGCAGCTTGCGCCACAGGACGGGCGAAAGATTGAAGCCGACGAGGTAGTCGAGGGCGCGGCGCGCCAGATAGGCGTCGACCAGATCGCGGTCGAGGTCGCGCGGGTGGCGCATCGCCTCGATGATCGCGCTCTTCGTGATCTCGTTGAAGACCACGCGCTTGACGTCGATGTCCTTGAGCTTCTTGGCCTCCTCGAGCACTTCCTTGAGGTGCCAGGAGATCGCCTCGCCCTCGCGGTCGGGGTCGGTCGCCAGGATGAGGGTCGTCACACCCTTGAGCGCCTTGGTGATCTCGCTTACCGGCTTCTTGGCCCGTTCGCCGATCTGCCAGTGCATCTCGAACTCGCGGTCGGGCTCGACGGCCCCGTCCTTCTCCAGAAGGTCGCGGACATGCCCGTAGGAAGCGAGTACGCGGTACTCGTCGCCGAGATATTTGTTGATCGTTTTCGCCTTCGAAGGCGATTCGACGATGACGAGTTTCATCTAACTTTCCGCGTAAACCCCTGTAAGGGGCCGGTTCCTGCCCCGTCAGTGACGGCGCGAGACCCGGTTTCCCGGATGCCTGTCGATTGCACCGACCAGCTCCAGTTCGAGCAGGGCGGCCAGGACGACGGGGGCGGACAATTGGCACTCGCGCACGATTTCGTCAACTGAGGTGGGCGCAGGGGCAAGGATGGAAAGGATCGTTTCCCGCGCTTTCTCGACGGCAATTTCATCTATATTACAGATATTTGAGAATGACTTCTCGTCTGGTTTATCAGGCTCTGAAATGGGTCTGCGAAGGATGGCGTCGAGGACGTCGCGGGCGGTCTCGACCAGGGTCGCTCCCTGCCGGAGCAGGTCGTTCGACCCGCCGGCACGGGGGTCGAGGGGAGAGCCGGGAACCGACAGGACCTCGCGCCCCTGTTCGCCGGCGAGCCTCGCCGTGATCAGCGAGCCCGACCGCAAGGCCGCCTCGACGACCAGCGTGCCGAGCGACACGCCGGACACGATCCTGTTGCGCCGCGGAAAATGCCGGGCCTGTGGCGCTTCGCCCAGCCGGACTTCCGAGATCGCCGCCCCCGTCTCGACGATCCTGGCGAACAGGGCGGCGTTCTCGGCCGGGTAGACGACATCGATCCCGCCGGCCATCACCGCGACGGTGCCGGTCGCCAGCGAACCCTGGTGTGCGGCCGTATCGATGCCGCGTGCCAGACCCGACACGATCGCAAGGCCGGCCTGGCCCAGTTCCCCGGCCAGCATGCGCGCGAATTTCTGCGCGTTCAGCGAGGCGTTGCGGGCCCCCACCATGGCAAGGCACGGCCGCTTCCAGATGTGCGGGAACCCGCGGACCGCGAGGAGCGGCGGCGCGTCCTCGATCTGGGCAAGCAGGGGCGGGTAATCCGGCTCGCCGCGCGCGACGAACCGGCCGCCGAGTTTGGCCAGATCCGCGATCTCGCGCTCGGCCTCCATGATCGAAGCGATGCGGATCGATTTCTTGCCGGCGCGGCGCGCAAGCTCGGGGATCGCGGCAAGGGCGGCGGCGGCGGTTTCATAGCGGCGCAGCAGCTGGGTGAACGCGACGGGGCCGACATTTTCGCTGCGTATCAGCCGCAACCGGTCGCGCCGCTCGACTTCGCTGAGGATCCCGTCCGCCATGCGGGGGATTAACGCCGAGGTCCCGCCGCGAGTCAACTTCCG
>JBIKWI010000331.1:0-7601 GCA_044356395.1 Tagaea sp.
CTGGCGAAGCGCGAACGCGATCTGCTCCTCGGTAAATCCTTTTCTTGGCATCCTGCACATTCCTCTCTTCGAGAAAATGTGCCCAATTCTCGCTTAACCTTTGGACCCAAATAAAGGGTCAGGATCAATCGAAGACAATCGTGCGGCCATCTCCGCCGTTCCGCGATACGTACACGCCCAAGGTCTCGCGACGCGCCAACTGACGTCCGACGAACTGTTCGTCCCCCAGACGCTGTTAGGACGGCCATGAAGCCTTGGAACGGAGATGGTGATGCCGGAGCTGCAACGTGATGCAGTGCAGTCACGGATGCTCTCGGGTTCCCGCAAGGCAGGCGGCGCCCATCCCACCAGGAGTCTGAAGAGGAAAATGAGATATTTTGCGGATGGCGATATTGTGAAGGCGCTGGACTGGCCGAGTCTGATCGAAGCGATCCGTCTCGGGTTCCAGCGAGAGGCGTCCAGTCCGCCGCGTCCCCACTACACGATCCCCGTTCCCGGCACGGCAGACGCCACGCTGCTCTTGATGCCGGCATGGACCGTCGGTGGCTTCATCGGAGTAAAGACAGCCACCGTGTTCCCCGGCAATAGCCTTCGCGGAGAACCTGCCGTCAACTCCCACTATCTGCTTATCGACGCGCGCGACGGACGACCAGTCGCAAGCTTCGATGGCTCCGAACTTACGGCACGGCGGACAGCCGCAGCATCGGCACTGGCTTCGATCTACCTTTCGCGCAAAGATTCGGAGCGATTGCTCGTCATGGGGACGGGAAAGCTCGCGCCGTTGCTTGCAGCGGCTCATGCATCAGTCCGACCCATCCGATGGATCCGGGTCTGGGGTCGAAGTCGCAGCAAAGCCGAGCAACTTGCCGGAACCTTGCGTGCAAATGGCTTCGACGCAGAGGCCGCCGACGATCCTGAAATGGAAGTCGGTCGCGCTGACATCGTCAGTTGCGCAACACTTTCGCGTGTTCCCCTCGTTTTCGGCCAATGGATGAAGCCAGGCTGCCATCTCGATCTTGTCGGCGCGTTCACGCCCGAGATGCGCGAAGCCGATGACGATGCGATCGCGCGCTCTGCAGTTTTTGTCGATACGAGGGCCGGTGCCACCAAAGAGGCCGGAGAAATCGTTCAGGCAGTCGCCAACGGTACCATCCGGATCGACGACATCCGAGGCGACCTTTTCGATCTCGCGAATGGTCGGTCGGCCGGTCGGGCAGCGCCCGACGAATGTACGATCTTCAAATCTGTCGGATGCTCCCTTGAGGATCTGATTGCTGCAGAACTCGTTTTCAACCGTTGCTGCGGGCAATAGGATGATGCGAACCCAGTCAGACAGCTTGATGTTCAGCGTCGCGCGAGCCTCGCTACTGCGAAAGTTCCGTGCTTTGAAGTCGTCGGGTTTGGCACTAATATTTCTACGCGACTTCAACGGACTTCCGGATACCGCATCGCGGATGGCCGACGGCTGCACTTCCCGAGCTTGAGTCGGAGGTAAAGCGCGTGCTAATCGACGCTGTGGAGCGCGGTATGGCTCCTCGACGACTCAATGACGTGATCGAGGAAATCCTCGCAATCGAACCAAGAAGACGCTTGGTATCCTGATAAACTTAGCTCCTCAGCGGCATTCTACAACACCAAAACCTTCGGGCACTAATTGCTTAAACCCTTCCCAGCGCGTCCCGGATTCCCTCGATGATCGTTTCCTGAGATGGTATCACCGCATTCTCAAGTCGATCATTGAATGGCATGGGCACGTCCATCGATGCGACGCGTACAATCGGCGCATCGAGGAAATCGAAGGCCTTCTCGACGACCATCGCGAGAATCTCCCCACCGACCCCGCCGGTCTTGACGGCTTCATGAACGATTACGAGTCGGTTCGTCTTTCGCACCGAGTTGAGGATGGTTTCTTCGTCGATCGGCTTGATTGTGCGCAGGTCGATGACCTCGACTTCGATACCTTCCGATTCCAGGACTTTCGCCGCACTTAGCGCCTTTGCGACCATTGCCTGATAGGTGACTACGGTCACGTCTCGGCCTACCCGTTTGACGTCCGCCTTCCCGATTGGGATCGCATAAGGTTCGGTCGGTACAGGCGCCGTCTGGCCGAGGTAGAGCATTTTATGCTCGAGAAAGATCACCGGGTTGTTGTCGCGGATCGCGGCGATCAGAAGGCCCTTTGCGTCGTATGGAGTCGACGGCGCGATGACGACAAGACCAGGGATATGGGCGAACCACGATTCCAGGCTCTGACTATGCTGTGCTGCGAGGCGCACGCCTCCGCCTTGCGGACCCCGGATAACGATCGGGACATCGGGGCGCCCGCCCAACATGTATCGGAATTTCGCAGCCTGATTGACGATCATGTCCATCATCTGCGTCACGAAATCGAAAATCTGGACTTCGACGATCGGTCGCATACCGGCGATCGCGGCACCGACCCCGGCGCCGCAGAACCCTGCTTCGGAAATCGGTGTGTCCCGGACGCGGGTGCGCCCGAACTGGTCCACTAGGCCTTTGGTGACCTGAAATATCCCACCTGTCTCTGCGATATCTTCACCCATGATGAAGACCGATGGGTCGGATTCCATCGACTGCCGAAGCGCCTCGTTCAAGGCCTCGGCATAAGTCAGCTGGCGATCCCCACGGTCAGCGGGCTCGATGTGATTCTCGTGTGGGGAATATACCGCGTTCGACAACGTCGAAAGCGACGGCTCCGGGCTGTCGTTTCCGAACTTTACCGCCGTTTCGATTTCGGTTGTGATCCGTTGATCGATCTCCTTTAGATCGGACGCTTCTGCAGCGCGGGTATCAACAATTCTCGAAAACAGACGATCGATTGGGTCGCGCTGACGCCACGTGTCCATAGCCTCGTCACTGCGCGGCTCGCGTAAATTCCCGCGCATATTGTGCTGCCCGTGTCGCCATGTCATGGCCTCGACAAGTGTCGGGCCATGGCCGGCGCGGGCGCGGGCGACTGCCTCCTGAACAACCAGATAGACCTCGACTGCATCGTTTCCGTCGATCGTGACTCCCGGACACGAGTATGAGGCCGCCCTAAGAGCCACATTCGGCACAGACGTTGTGTCGCGGTACTCCGTCGTAAGGGCGTACTGGTTGTTCTCGCACAGGAATATGACGGGAAGCTTCCAGATCGAAGCCAGATTGAACGCCTCATGGAAGACGCCCTGATTGTTGGCACCGTCGCCGAAATAGGCGACGACGACCTCAGACGAGCCTCGGATCTTGGCAGCAAGTGCAGCGCCGACGCCGATCGGCATAGTCGCCCCGACGACACCGTTTGCACCAAGAATGTTTAGATCCATGTCGGCGACATGCATGGACCCACCCAGACCGCCACAGTAGCCGGTGGAGCGACCCATCAGCTCCGCCATCATCCTGTCAGTACGGGCACCCTTGGCGATGCAGTGTCCGTGGCCGCGGTGGTAGCTCCCGACATAGTCGCGCTCGCCAAGGCAAAGGCTTGCGCCGGCTGCAATTGCCTCTTCGCCCGCATAGCTATGGGCCGTCCCACGAAGAACGCCGGCTTTGTAGATCTCGGCGACCTTCTCCTCGAACTTCCGGATACGGACCATCGTCTCGTAGAGAAGCACTAGCTTCTCCGCTTCGACTGTTTGGTTGCCGGGTCCGGCTGGTGCCGCGTCCGCCACAATGCCCTGCGTCATCTGGAGGGCCTAAAAGCAGGTTTTAAGGGCGCCGATAACGTTGAAGTTCTTGTCGACCCGGTAGAGGACATCCCACTTGTCGAATGCGGTGCAAGGATGCGAGATGCCGCATGCGATCACGTCGCCGACCTTCAGGTCGGCGCCTGCCGGGAAGCTCATGTAGCAGTGCTGGTCGTTCGAGCTCGTGATCACGAACTGGCCCTCCGATCTCGACATGTCGTCGTAAGCTTCGGGTAGGATCCGGTCGACAAGCTTTCCGTCCCTGTACTGACGAACAGGTGTTGGATAGCCAAGATCGTAGGGCAAATCACGAATGCCCATAGTAAGCACGGCGACGCCGCTTTCGTGAATTGCCTGGACCATCGCCCAGATCTCAAGGGCAGGTGCGAAATCGTCTTTCGGGGAGAACTTCGACTGCGGCCCCGAAAGCGCGCCACGCTGAACCAGGTCGTTCAGCTTCTTGCGGTAAAAGCCGTGATCGTAGGTGAGGTACGACCCGCCACGCAGCACGACCCGTGTCCGCTTTGTCCGGGCGGTGGCAAATTTTTCGACGACGCGGTCATAGTACGACGATCCGCCGGCAGTCAGGATTACCTCTGTACGCGTACCGAATTTTCCAGAGGATTCACATTTGCGGAAATAGGCGCAAACAAAGTCAAGAAACTGGTCAACCTTCTCGATAGTTTCCTTATGTCCAGACAGATTGATCGTGCCTTCGTAGCATTCGATGCCCACCAGCTCGAGCACGTCGGACGCAGCGAGAACTGCATCGACTACCGCATCAGCAGTCGCCTCGGTTCTCGCGCCACAACGGCCGCCCACATAGCCGAGTTCGATCATCACCTGGAATCGGGCACCCTTGAGATGCGCCTTGCCGAAGCGAACGAGCTGGTCGACCGTTTCCTTCGAGTCCACAACGCTGTAGAAGGCGACATCCGGATACTGGTGCTTTAAGGCAGCATACTGCTTGACGTTTGCCGGGCCGACCACTTCGTTTGCGATGATGATGTTCTTGACTCCGGTCGCTGCAGCGACGGAAGCCTGCTGGATCGTCGCCGAGGTAATGCCCCAACAGCCGCCGAAACCGATCTGGTCGAGATAGAGCTGCGGGCAAACAGTCGACTTGCCATGAGGCGCAAGGCTCATATTGTGCCTGTTCGCATAATCACGGATCGTCAGCAGATTGCGCTTCAGATAGTCGTCGCGGAGGACCAGAACAGGATACATCATGTCGCCGTTCTGGACGTTCCAGCCCTGCTGTCCGACCTCGCCGAGCCTTACCTTACGATTGACGAGTGGGATGCTCTTCGTTGTGGAATCGAGCTCGAGATTCAGGATCTCCTGCACGTAGCTCGAGACTCCGGCATTGGCAGTCGCCGCTGCTGAATTGGACATCGTTCTGCTCCTATATTGGAAAGATCGATCGTTGAACCGTTCAAGTGCGCGGCTTGTAGGCGGTCGCTTCGACCTCGACCTTGCAGTCGAGCATCAGGTCCGCGCGGACAGTCGAACGAGCAGGCGGTTCGTTCGGAAAGAATTCGCCGTAGACTCGGTTGAAGCTCCAGAAATCACGGGTATCTTCGAGCCAAACTGTCGTCTTGACGACGTCTGACATCTCGCATCCCGCTTCGGCGAGGATCGTGCGGATCCGCTCCATGACGAGGCGCGTCTGGGCCTCGATCCCGCCGGCAAGAATGGCGCCTGTTGGATCGATCGCCGTCTGCCCAGAAACGAATACGAAATCGCCGGCGCGACAAGCCTGGGAAAGCGGCATCTTGTGCACGCCACCGACCACGATCGGCTTGCCGATCACTTCCTTTTTCTTTGTCATACTATCCCTCTGCCCTATGTCAGATATGCAAGCCGCATCTGTTCGTTTTTAAGGAGCTCTCGACCTGATCCCGTCAGCGCCACGGACCCTGTCTGCAGGACATAGGCGCGATGACAGAGTGCCAGAGCCATGTTCGCGTTCTGCTCGATCAGGATCACGGTCACCCCGAGATCCCGATTGAGCTTCCGGATCGTGTCGTATTGCTGCTTCACGTAACGCGGAGCGAGCCCCATCGAAGGCGAGTCCATTATCAATACGCTTGGATCCGAGATCAGTGCCCTTGCGACCGAGAGCATCTGTCGCTGGCCGCCGCTAAGAAGATCGGCACGCCGGTTGAGGCACTCTGTCAGAAAGGGGTATAGCCCGATGACCCGCTCCAGATGCGGGCGAATGTCCTCGCGTCGCGCCTTCAGATAGAAACCCATTTTCAGGTTCTCGAGCACGCTCAGCGTCGTGAACACCTGGGCATTTTCAGGCACAATTGCAAAGCCACGCGTGATGACCTGATCTGATGGTAGGCCGTCGATCCGTTCGCCCTTGAAGCGCACTTCGCCTGCCGTGACCCTGACCAGTCCGAGCATGGCCTTGACGAGTGTCGTTTTGCCTGCGGCATTGTTCCCGAGGATAGTGATGATCTCGCCCTGCTCGACGGACATGTCGATCCCATGCAGAACCTCGAGCGACCCGTAGACGGCTTTCAGCCCCTTCACCTCAAGCAATGTCATATTCGTCGCCCAGATATGCTTCGGTGACGGCCGGATCGACGATGATGTCGTCCGGCTTGCCGTCAGCAATTTTGCGGCCGCGATCAAGCACGATGATGCGATCCGATATCCCCATGATGACCCGCATATTATGCTCGACCAAAATCAACGTGAAGCCAAGGTCACGAATACGGCGCAGGGTCTCGACGATCTCGACACGTTCGACGGGATTCATGCCGGCAGCCGGCTCGTCGACGAGAATGATTCTCGGTCCGGCCATCATGCAGATGGCGATTTCGAGCCGGCAGCGATTAGCGAAAGACAGGTTCTCGGCGTACTGGTTCCAGCGCTCAGGACCAAACCGTCCCGGAAACATTGCCATGACCTCGACAGCGCGGGCGAAAGCTTGAGCCTCCTCGTCGCGCGTCTTCTGCAGTCGTAGTAACGCACCAAGAATGCCGGACGACAGCTTTGGGTGCATTCCTGTAAGGAGATTTTCGAGGATTGTTCGGCCGCCGAAGACTTCTCGGGTCTGGAAGGTCCGCGCGAGGCCAAGATACCGGATCTCGTCGGGAGGAAGGCCGACAAGCTCGTGGCTTCCGGTATCGGTGTTCAGGGTGATCGAGCCTGCATCCGGCCGATAGAAGCCGGAGATGCAGTGGAAGAGAGTTGTTTTCCCTGAACCATTCGGCCCAATCAGGCCGACAATTTCCCCTTCGTTTACATCGAGGTCGATTGAATCGAGAACGCGATGCGCACCGAAATTGTGCGTGACGCCGCGGGCGGACAGGAGTGGATTCATTTGGCACTCCTGTACGCGATCCAGCGGACCTTCAGGCGTTGTCCAAGTTCGCCAATTCCGTTGGGGCTGAAATTTATCAGTAGCAGGAGCAAAGCTCCGAAGACCATCAGCCTCCAGTCTTGGAGGAATCGCAGATACTCGAGCCCGAACGTGAAGACAACGGCAGCGACAGCTACGCCCATCACGCTTCCGCGACCTCCGATCAGAACGATCACGAGAAGATCGATCAGAGGTGACAGCGAGAACGATGTCGGATCGATATACTTCACGAAGTGCGCCATGAGGCTGCCGGCGGCGCCGGCGTAAGCCCCGCTCAAACAGAAGGCGAGAGTTATTGTCCTTTGCGTATTTATGCCGACGCCCTTGGCCGCAAGCCGATTGTCGCGGATCGCAAAGAAGGCGCGGCCGACACGTGAATTCTTGATCCGTGCAGCGGCAACGACGCCAAGCGCGGCAACAACAAGAAGCAGATAGTAAACCTTCCCGGTCGTGTCGAAGGTATATCCAAAGACTGACGCTGGCGGAATTCGCAGAACGCCTTCCCAGCCGTTCGTCACTGGCTGCCAGTTTACGAACAG
>JBIKWI010000029.1:0-25559 GCA_044356395.1 Tagaea sp.
CCCGGCGGGTCATCGCACCCGTGTGCCAGTGTTCGAGCAGCCGGCCGGTGCTGAGCACCATCGGATAGGCCGCATCCGTCTCCTCGCCGGGGCGCAGGAAGTCGACCGCGACGATCCGCGCGCGGCGCGAGGCCGTGGGGAAGCCGTCGTCGAACAGGATGTCGTGGCCGGCATGCTCGGCATCGTCGGCGGGGTAGGTGACTGCCCCTTCGCGCTGCAGGCGGGTCCAGGGCAGGCCGGCGAGCGACGGCATCGCCGCGCGCATCTCCTCGTACACCTCCCCGACGTCCGCGTAGCGCCAGTCGAGGCCGACGCGCCGCGCGATCTCGACGATCAGCTCCCAGTCCTGTCGCGCCTCGCCTGGCAGCTTCAGCGCGGGCCGGCCGATCTGCACCTGGCGGTTCGTGTTGGTGAAAGTCCCCAGCTTTTCGGCATGGGCCGAGGCCGGCAGCACCACGTCGGCCTGCCACGCGGTCTCGGTCAGGAAGATGTCCTGCACGACGAAATGCTCGAGCTTGGCGAAGGCCGAGCGGGCATGGGTCTGGTCGGGGTCGGACATCGCCGGGTTCTCGCCCATCACGTACATGGCGCGGATCTCGTGCCGGTCGATGGCGTCGATGATCTCGACCACGGTCAGGCCGCGCTTGGGATCGAGCGCGCGCCCCCAGCGCTTCTCGAAGTCGGCGCGGAAGCCCGCGTTCTCGACCGGGTGATAGTCCGGATACATCATCGGGATCAGGCCGGCATCCGAAGCACCCTGCACGTTGTTCTGGCCGCGCAGCGGATGCAGGCCGGTGCCCGGCCGGCCGATCTGGCCGGTGATCAGGGCGAGCGCGATCAGGCAGCGCGCGTTGTCGGTGCCGTGGATGTGCTGGGAGATCCCCATGCCCCAGAAAATGATCGAGCGCTTCGACGTGGCATAGCGCCGGGCGACGGCGCGCAACGTGGCCGCGTCGATGCCGCAGACCGGCGCCATGCGTTCGGGCGCGTATTCCGCCACGCGCGCGGCAAGCTCGTCGAAGCCGTCCACGTTCGCCGCGACATAGGCCGGATCGTAGAGCTTCTCGGCGACGATCACGTGCAGCAGCGCGTTCAGCAGCGCCACGTCGGTTCCCGGCTTGAAACGCAGCGCATGTTCGGCATGGCGCATCAGCGCCTGGCCCCGCGGATCGATGACGATCAGGTGCGCGCCGCGCTTGGCGGCCTGTTTCAGGTACGTCGCCGCGACTGGATGGTTCTGCTCGGGCCGGGCGCCGATGACGACGATGCAATCGGCTTCCATCGCCGCCACGAAAGGTGCGGTGACAGCGGCGGACCCGACGCTTTCGAGCAGGGCCGCGACCGACGAGGCGTGGCACAGGCGCGTGCAGTGATCGACGTTGTTGGTGCCGAAGCCCTGGCGCACGAGCTTCTGGAAGAGATACGCCTCCTCGTTCGAACCCTTGGCCGACCCGAAACCCGCCAGAGCCCCGCCGCCATGGGTGTCGCGCACGCGCTTCAGGCCGTCGGCAGCGCGCGAAAGCGCTTCCTCCCAGGTCGCCGGCCGGAAAACGGTCCACGGATCGGCCGGATCGATGCGGATGGTGCCCGACTTCGGCACGCCATCGCGCCGGACCAGGGGCTGCGTAAGACGGTGGGGATGGCGCACATAGTCGAAACCGAAACGGCCCTTCACGCACAGGCGGCTGTCGTTGGACGGCCCGTCGCGGCCGTCGACCTGCACGATCCGGTCGTCGGCGACGCCCACGCGCGTCTGGCAGCCCACGCCGCAGAACGGGCACAGCGTATCGACCGTACGCTCGGGCACGAGCGTGCGATGCGCCGCACCGTCATCCATCAGGCTCTTCTCGAACAGCGCCCCCGTCGGGCAGGCCTGCACGCATTCCCCGCAGGCGACGCAGGTCGATCCGCCCATCGGATCGGCAAGGTCGAAGACCGGTGCCGTGTCGTGGCCGCGATGACCCATGCCGATCACGTCGTTGACCTGCACCTCGCGGCAGGCGCGCGCGCACAGGCCGCACGCGATGCAGGCTTCGAGATTGACGGCGATGGCCGCATGCGAGGCATCGTGCCCGTCGTCGCGGCGTTCGCGCTTCGGCAGCCGTCCGGCGGCGACACCCAGCTTTTCGGCCCATTGCCAGAACGGCGCGTCGGGATCGGGGCTGTCGGCCCGCGCAGGCATGTCGCTGGCCAGCAGCTCGAAAACCATCGCGCGGGCCTTGGTCGCGCGCGGCGTGTCGGTCGAGACCTTCATGCCCTCGGCCGGTTTGCGGATGCAGCTTGCCGCCAGCACGCGCTCGCCGTCGATCTCGCACACGCAGGCGCGGCAGTTGCCGTCGGGCCGGTAGCCGGACTGGTCGAGATGGCACAGATGCGGGATCTCGGTGCCTTCGCGCTTCGCGACGTCCCAGATCGTCTCGTCCGGCGCCGCGACGACCGGCTTGCCATCCAGCGTGAAACCGACCGGGCTGCTCATCGTGTCGGCCCGTCGGCGAAGAAGCGCAGCACGCTGCGTACCGGGTTGGGGGCCGCCTGGCCGAGACCGCAGATCGAAGCATCGCGCATCACGGCTTCCAGATCGCCGAGCTTGTCCGCCGCCCAGTCGCCGGCGGCAAGCAGGCTCGCCATCTTCTCGGTCCCCGCCCGGCACGGCGTGCACTGGCCGCAGGATTCGTCGCGGAAGAAGCGGATCAGGTTTCCCGCGACTTCACGCGGGTCGTCTGCCTGCGACAGCACGATCACCGCATGGCTGCCCACGAAAACGCCGTGCGTGTCGAGCGTGCCGAAATCGAGCGGCAGGTCGGCGAGCCTGGCGGGCAGGATGCCGCCCGAAGCGCCGCCGGGCAGGTAGCCGAGCAGTTCGTGGCCCGGCGCCATGCCGCCGCAGTACTCGTCGATCAGCTCGCGCGCCGTGATGCCCGCCGGTGCCACCTTCACGCCGGGCGATGCCACGCGGCCCGAGACCGAAAACGAACGCCAGCCCTTGTGGCCGCGCCGCCCGGCGGTCGCGAATTTCTCGGGGCCGTCCTCGAGGATCTCGCGCAGCCAGTGCAGCGTCTCGACATTGTGGTTGAGCGTCGGCCGTCCGAACAGGCCGCGCTCGGCGATATAGGGCGGACGGTGGCGCGGCAGGCCGCGCTTGCCCTCGATCGATTCGATCATCGCGGATTCTTCGCCGCAGATATAGGCGCCGGCACCCCGGCGAAGCTCGACATGGCCGGGTTCGACGAGGCCCGCCCGTTCGAGTGCGGCGATCTCCGCGGCCAGGATCGCGCGGACGGCCGGATACTCGTCGCGCAGATAGATGTAGATGCGCGCCGCCTCGACCGCCCACGCGGCGATCAGCATGCCTTCGAGCATGCGGTGGGGATCGCTCTCCAGATAGTGCCGGTCCTTGAACGTGCCGGGTTCGCCCTCGTCGGCGTTGACCGTCATCAGGCGCGGGGCGGGCTGGGCGTGCACGCTCTTCCACTTGCGTGCGACCGGGAAGCCGGCGCCGCCGAGGCCGCGCAGGCCCGAAGCATCGAGCGCCGCGAAAACGGCCGCACGCGCATCGGATGCGGCGCGCAGCTTTTCCAGAAGCCGGTAGCCGCCTTGTGCGCGGTAGGCGTCGAAGGCGATGTAGGCCGGAATCGCGGCGCGCGTATCGCCGGCGGCGACGGCCTCGACGAGTCCGGCTTGCGTGGCGTGCTCGATCGCGCGCTGGCCGAGCATTGCGGCCGGTGCCGCCGCACAGCGCCCGATGCACGGTGCCGGAACGATGCGCAGCTTCGCCGGATCCGTAGCCGCGCGCATCGCGGCAAGCAGCGCCTCGGCTCCCTTCATCGCGCACGACAGCGAACTGCAGATGCGCAGCGTGCGCGCGGGCGGCGGGGTGTCGCCTTCCTTCACGATGTCGAAATGGTGGTAGAAGCTCGCAACCTCGTAGACCTCGGCTTCCGACAGGCGCATCTCGTGCGCGAGCGCGTTCAGGTGGCGGGCCGCCAGATGGCCGTAGCGGTCCTGGATGAGGTGCAGGGTCTCGATCAACCGGTCGCGCGCGCGAGAGGCCGGCCCGAGAAGTGCACGCAATTCCGCCAGCGCCGCTTCGTCCAGCGCGCGGCCTTTCGGCCCGTTCTTGCGTCTGCCCTCGGTGTGCGCCGGCATCGACACGGTTTCTCCCGCTTTCGCAGCGAGTTTCGATCCGTTTGCCGGCCGTGGCAAGTGCGCGGGGCCGGGCGGATTGTCGGCGACCGGCGCGCATGCGATCATCGGAGCATGCGGTGGGTTCATGTGGCCATACGTTCCGGCGCGTTTGTCCTGATCGTGCTGCCGGTGCTGGCGCAAAGTACGCGCTTCGACTGGCTCGCGCGCGTCGAGGACGAATTGCCCGCGATCGAGGCCTGTGCGCGCGACCATCCGGCCCCGCCGGTCGGCGTGGCCGCCCTGCGTGCCGACGGGCCGGCCCGCCATCTGCTGCTGCGCGATGCGACCGCACTCGTCTGGTCGTGCGACGTGTCCGGCGGGCAGGCGCGTCTGTCGGTCGAGCCGGATGCGGGCGGCGAGGGGAACCGGCGGCCGATCTTCTGGCTCGCGCGCTACGGCGAGCCGTGGGCCGAATGCTGGGATGCCGATCCGGTGCGCGGGCGCGACGGCCGGCTCGTCGGCTGGTTCGTCGTGCAGAACTGCTGATCAGGGCATGCGGGTGCGTGCACACGCCTCGGCGGCTGCAGTCGCATTCGCGGCCTGCGGGAACAGCGCCGTCGGCGTGCCGGTCGACGCGGACAGCACTTCGCCGATCAGTTGCCCGAGATCGCCGCGCGGCAGGTCGATGCGGCGCGGCGCCTCGAGCACGCGTCCGTCGGCGGCGATCGGCGCCTCGATGCCCCACCAGCCCTGCAGCGTGGGGCCGGGTGCGCCGTAGCGCCGGTCGGTAAGGCGCACGACGCGCGATCCGTCCGCCGCCGGCACGACCGTCGGCCAGATCTCGCCGTCCGAGAACCAGTCGAACAGACGGCCCTCCGACGTGGCGCGAAGGACCGCGACCGCCGGATCGCTGCGGTGCGCGAAGCAGGTCCAGGCGATCGCATTTTCCTGCAGGCTCGACGCGAAGCCCACGCGGGCACCCGCCGGCTCGTCGACGACGATCCGGCGGAGCCACGGCTGGAAAATCGTCGTGTAGACGCGCACGTCGGCGGGAGCCACGCCTTCGGCGGCGAGCTGGGCGCGGGCCATCGTCTCGACCCGCTGGTTCTGTCCGACACCGTAGAACTGGTAGACGACCGATCCGAACAGCGCGACCCAGATCGCCAGCCGCGAGCGCCATTGCGCCGGCTGGACCAGCGCCAGCACGGCGGCGGCGGCCAGCGGCAGCGTGTAGATCGGATCGATGATGCCGAGCCCCGGAAACGCGAAGCGCGTGTCGGAGAACGGGGCGAGAAGCTGCGTGCCGTAGATCGTGAAGACGTCGAGCAGCGGGTGCGTGACGAGGCCGACGAAGAACAGCGCGATCCAAGAACCCAGCGCGTCGCTGGCACCCTCCGGTTCGAAGGGCCGCGCGCGATTGTGATAGCTCCAGGCGATCCATCCCAGCACGGGTGCCACGACGGGCGCGAAGAACAGCGAGTGGGTGACGCCCCGATGGTTGCGCCACTCCGACCAGACGCCGGCGCCCGAAAGCACGAACGTGTCGAGATCCGGGATCGTTCCGGCAAGCGCCCCGAAGGCCAGCGCACGCCGGCCAAGCCGGGAACCCGCGACCGCGTAGCCGGCGCACGCGCCGAAAGTGAGCTGGGTGAGGGAATCCAAGGTCGGGCGGCCGGATTGTTGGGGGGGGGACCTCGATTCACCATAGGGCCCGGAACGACCCGGTCAATGGGGCTGCGGCATCCCGGTCCGTCGGCCGCCGGTTGCCAAGGGCGGGCCGACTTGTCACAGTCTGGCCTGTTGGTTGCATCGTCCGGGCTGACACGGACACGCGGCCGGGGACGTGCGAGGGAGGTCGGTTTTGGGCGGGACGGGGACGAAGGCGCCGGCAGCTTTCGACGAGATGACGGCCGCGGACGGCAGCGTCCGCCCGGCCTATGCCGAGCTTTCGACCTGGCTCAAGCGCATGCCCGCCGAACAGATCGGCCGCAAGCGCCAGGAAGCGGACTTGCTGTTCCGGCGCCTCGGCATCACCTTCGCTGTCTACGGCGAGGGCGGCGACCCCGAACGGCTGATCCCGTTCGACGTCATCCCGCGCATCATCACCAACGACGAGTGGACGGCACTGTCCGAGGGGCTTGTGCAGCGCGTGAAGGCGCTCAACGCCTTCCTCTATGACGTCTACCACGACATGGACATCGTGCGCGCCGGCAAGATCCCGCGGGAACTCGTCGTCGGCAACGCGCAGTACCGGCCCGAGATGGTCGGCGTCGACGTGCCGGGGCGCATCTACACGCACATCGCCGGCATCGACGTGGTGCGCGTATCGGAGAGCCAGTTCTACGTGCTGGAAGACAACGTGCGCACGCCGTCGGGCGTGTCGTACATGCTCGAGAACCGCGAAGCGATGATGCGTATCTTCCCCGAGCTGTTCGCGTACAACCGCGTCCAGCCGGTGGGCCACTATCCCGACGAGCTGCTGAAGTCGCTGCGCTCGCTGCCGCCCGAATACTGCTCGGACAAGGACGAGCCGACGGTCGTGGTGATGACGCCGGGCGCCTACAACTCGGCCTATTTCGAGCATGTGTTCCTGGCCGAGCAGATGGGCGTCGAGCTCGTCGAAGGCCAGGACATGTTCGTCGAGAACGACATCGTCTACATGCGCACGGTCGCCGGCCCCAAGCGGGTCGACACGATCTACCGGCGTCTCGACGACGCGTTCATCGATCCCGCGGCGTTCAATCCGGACAGTGTGCTGGGCGTGCGCGGCCTGTTCGACGCCTACCGCAAGGGCAACGTCAATCTAGCCAACGCGGTGGGCACCGGCGTTGCCGACGACAAGTCGGTCTACACGTTCGTGCCCGAGATGGTGCGCTTCTATCTCGGCGAGGAGCCCAAGCTCGCCAACGTGCCGACCTATTCGCTGCGCAACCCCGACGACCTCAAGTACACGCTCGAGCATCTGGGCGAGCTGGTCGTCAAGGAAGTGCACGGCTCGGGTGGCTACGGCATGCTCGTCGGGCCGAAATCGACGAAGGACGAGATCGAGGCATTCCGCAAGCGCATCCTCGCCACGCCTGACAACTACATCGCCCAGCCCACGCTGGCGCTGTCGACCTGCCCCACCTATGTCGATGAGGGCGTGGCGCCGCGCCATGTCGACCTGCGGCCGTATCTTCTGGTCGGCAAGGACGTGAAGCTGGTTCCCGGTGGCCTCACCCGCGTGGCGCTGCGACAGGGGTCGCTCGTGGTCAACTCCTCGCAGGGAGGCGGCACCAAGGACACCTGGGTGCTGGAGGGCTGAGCCATGCTGTCGCGCGCCGCCGCCTCGCTCTACTGGATGTCCCGCTACATGGAGCGCGCCGAGAACATGGCGCGCATCCTCGACGTTTCCTACCGGATGTCGCTGTCCGCGACCGACGAGATGTCCCAGCGCACGCAATGGGAGCCGGCCCTCGTCGTCGCGGGCTGCGAATTGCCGTTCGAGGAAACGGGCAAGAAGATCGACGCGCGCAACGTGATCGAGTTCCTCGCACTCGACGCCAAGAACCCGTCCTCGATCCGCGCGTCGCTGTGGACCGCGCGCGAAAACGCCCGGGCCATGCGCACCCAGATCACGACCGAGATGTGGGAAGCGCTCAACGCCACCTGGCTCGAGATGCGCACGCTCGACTACGCGAAGATCGAGGCGATGGGGCTGCGCGCCTTCTTCGACTGGGTCAAGGAGCGCAGCCACCTGTTCCGCGGCGTGGGCTACGGCACGATGCCGCGCGATGCCGCCTACCGGTTCGTGCGCGTGGGCACGTTCCTCGAGCGCGCGGATTCCACCGCCCGCCTGCTCGACGTGAAGTACCACGTGCTTCTGCCCTCGACGCGCGACGTCGGCGGTGCCGTCGACTACTACCAGTGGGGCGCGCTGCTGCGTTCGGTGTCGGCTTTCCAGGCCTACCGGCGCATCTACCGCGACGTGATCCGGCCCAAGCGGGTGGCCGAGCTGCTGATCCTGCGCGACGACATGCCGCGCTCGCTGCGCGTGTCGTTCGGCGAGCTCACGCAGCTTCTCGACCAGCTTCGCGACATGTTCCAGCGCGACTACCTGTCGGCCCGCCTTGCCGACCAGATGTACAACCGCCTGCGGTTCGGCAAGATCGACGACGTGTTCACGCAAGGCCTGCACGAGTTCCTGACCGAGGTCGTCGACAGCAACTTCGCGCTCGGCAAGGCGATTGCGGAAGATTTCGGTTTGACGTATTGAGCGTGCCTCGCGCGCTTCCGGAGCAACCCCATCCATGACCTACGGCGTCGGCCTTCTCCTCGAGGACGGTCTTGTCCTGTGTTCGGACTCGCGCACGCACGCGGGCGTCGACCACGTCGCGGTCTTCAACAAGATGCATGTGTGGGAAAAGCCGGGCGAGCGCTGCATCACACTGCTGACCGCCGGCAATCTCGCGATCTCCCAGTCGGTCGTGAACCTGCTGACCGAGGGCATGGGAACCGACCGGACCGAGACGCTGGCCAACGTCCCCTCGATGTTCGAGGCGGCCCGTCTCGTCGGGCGCGCCGTGCGCGAGGTCTACGATCTCGACGCGGCACGCCTGAAAGAGCAGGGCTCGGAGTTCACGATCTCGCTGATCCTCGGCGGCCAGATCAAGGGTCGGCGCCTGCGCCTGTTCCAGGTCTATTCGGCGGGCAACTTCATCGAGGCGTCGGCCGAGACACCCTATTTCCAGATCGGCGAAACCAAGTACGGCAAGCCGATCCTCGATCGCGTCGTCATGGGTAAGACGACGCTCAACGAAGCGGCCAAGTGCGCGCTGATCTCGATGGATTCCACGCTGCGCTCGAACGTGTCCGTCGGCCTGCCCATCGACATCGCGATCATCCGGCGCGACGAATGCCGGATCGCCGTGCGCAAGCGCCTCGACGAGAAGGACATCTATTTCTCCGACATCCGCCGGCGCTGGTCCGAAGGCCTTCGCTCGGTCTTCCAGACGGTCCCCGACCCCGACTGGAAGGTCTGAGGTCCGTCGGCGCATGCCGATCCTGACAGACTCCCATTTCTACCTATTGGCGATCCCGGCCTTCCTGCTCGTCGGCATCTCGAAAGGCGGCTTCGGCGGCGGGCTCGGCTCCATGGGCACGCCGCTGATGGCGCTCGCGATCCCGGTCCCGCAGGCCGCAGCGATCATGCTGCCGCTGCTGATGGTCATGGACGTGATCAGCATGTGGCGCTTCCGGCGCAACTATTCGCGCGAGCTGATGCCGACCCTGCTGGCGGGCGCGGCGATGGGGACCGTGCTTGGCTACGTCGCCTTCCGGCATCTCGACGAGGCGTGGATCCGCCTGCTGATCGGCACCATCGCCGTGGTCTTCCCCCTGAAGGACTGGCTGCTGCGCGCACTCGGCCGCGGCGGCACGCCGACGCGCCCGCACAAGGCCAAGGGCGCTTTTTGGGCCTCGATGGCGGGTCTCACGAGCTTCATCGCGAATGCGGGCTCGCCGCCGCTGATGGTCTATCTGCTGCCGATGCGCCTGGACAAGTCGGTGTTCGTCGGGACCAACGTGGTGTTCTTCACGTTCGTGAACCTGTTCAAGCTCGGCCCGTTCATCGGGCTGGGGCTGATGACAGCCGAGAACCTCGCCACGAGCTTCGTCCTGCTGCCGCTGGCATTCGCGGGTATCTGGCTGGGGCTCTGGCTGCACGAGCGCATCCCCGAAAAGCCATTCTATTTCTGGTGCAACGTGTTCCTGCTGCTCACCGGCCTGAAGCTCCTCTGGGATGCAGCCGGGCTGCTGATGGTCCGTTAGGGGCTTGCCCAGAATTATTTTAGGTCTAAAGTATCCCCATCCGAGCGGGGGAGCAGGCTTCATGAAGATCGTCAGCATCGGCGGCGGACCGGCGGGACTCTATTTCGCGATCCTCGCCAAGAAGGCCGATCCGTCGGCCGAGATCCTCGTCGTCGAGCGAAACCGCCCGGACGACACGTTCGGCTTCGGCGTCGTGTTCTCGGACGAGACGCTCGGCAACTTCGCCGACGCGGACCCCGAGAGCTACGCGGAGATCACGAAGGCCTTCGCGCACTGGACCGACATCGACATCCACTACGGCGGCAAGGTCGTCACGTCGACGGGGCACGGCTTTTCCGGTCTCGCGCGCGTCAAGCTGCTCAACATCCTGCAGAGGCGCGCGATGGATCTCGGCGTGGACGTCCGCTTCGAGAGCGAGGCGAAGGGCCCCGGGGACTTTCCCGATGCCGACCTGATCCTCGCGGCCGACGGCGTCAATTCCGGCATCCGCCAGCAGCACGCCGACAGCTTCGGCCCGAAGCTCGACTGGCGGAAGAACAAGTTCGTGTGGCTGGGCACCACGCGCCCGCATCCGGCCTTCACGTTCCATTTCAAGCAGCACGAAAGCGGGCTCTTCCGCGTGCACGCCTACCAGTACGACGCGACGAACTCGACTTTCATCGTCGAGTGCACCGAAGCGGCCTGGAAGCGTGCGGGTCTCGACAAGGCGAGCGAGGCCGAGACGCTGGCCTTCTGCGAGAAGCTGTTCGCCGAGGAACTGGCCGGCCACCGGCTGATCGCCAACCGCTCGATCTGGCGCACCTTCCCGACGATCTCGAACGCGCGATGGAGCCACGGCAACGTCGTGATCATGGGCGATGCCGCCCACACGGCGCATTTCTCGATCGGGTCGGGCACCAAGCTCGCGATGGAAGACGCGATCGGGCTCGCGGCGGCGGTCGCAAAGCACCGGAAGGTCCCCGAGGCGCTCGCCGCCTACGAGGCCGCGCGCCGGCCGCAGGTCGACGCGATCCAGCGCGCGGCGCAGACGAGCCTCGAATGGTTCGAGGACGTCGAGCGCTACGCAGGCCGGCTCGATCCGGTCGAGTTCGCGTTCGCGATGCTCACGCGCTCGATGCGCATCACGCACACGAACCTCAAGCTACGCGATCCGGCCTTCGTCGCGCGCGTGGATGCCGGCTTCGCCGCGAAGGCGGGCGCGCCCGCCGGCACGCCGCCGATGTTCGCGCCGTTCCGGCTGCGCGGACTGACGATACCCAACCGCGTCGTCGTGTCGCCGATGTGCCAGTACTCGGCCGACGACGGCACGCCCGGCGACTGGCATCTGGTGCATCTGGGCAGCCGCGCCATCGGCGGGGCGGGCCTCGTCATCGCCGAAGCGACCGACGTGAGCCGCGAGGGCCGCATCTCGCCGGGCTGCACGGGCCTCTACAAGGACGAGCATGTCGGTGCCTGGAAGCGCATCGTCGATTTCGTGCATGCGAACAGCCCCGCGAAGATCGCCGTGCAGATCGCGCATGCGGGCCGCAAGGGTTCGACTCGGCGCTCTTGGGAAGGCATCGACGGGCAGTTGGAGCAAGGCAACTGGCCGCTGATCGCCGCTTCGGCACTGCCGTACAAGAAAGGCAGCCAGACGCCCAAGGCGATGGACCGCGCCGACATGGACGCGGTCAAGGCCGACTTCGTGCGTGCGACGCGGATGGCGCTCGCCGCCGGCTTCGACATGATCGAGGTCCACATGGCGCACGGCTACCTGCTGGCGGGCTTCATCTCGCCGCTGACCAACGTGCGGACCGACGAGTATGGCGGCGACATCGCCAACCGCATGCGCTTCCCGCTCGAGGTGTTCGACGCGATGCGCGCGGCGTGGCCTGCCGACAGGCCGATGTCCGTGCGCATCTCGGCGACCGACTGGAAGGAAGGCGGCACCACCGGTGCCGACGCGGTCGAAGTCGCGAAGCTGCTGAAGGCGCATGGGGCCGACATCATCGACGTGTCGGCGGGGCAGACGGTCGACGACGACAGCCCGGTCTACGGGCGGCTGTTCCAGACTCCGTTCGCCGACCGCATCCGCCACGAGGCGGACGTGCCGACCATGACGGTGGGCAACATCAGCTCATGGGCGGACTGCAACACGATCCTGGCCGCCGGCCGCGCCGACCTGTGCGTGCTCGCACGCGCCCATCTCTACGATCCCTACTGGACGCGCCACGCGTCGTTCGAGCAGGGCTACGAGATGAAGTGGCCGCCGCAATACGGCTCGGCGAAGAGCTTCACGCCGCGCGAAAGCCGCTAGGCTTCGCCGACGGCCGACGCAGGCACGAAGCCCTCGGCCGCGAGGCGCTTCATGATTTCCCAGCGCTCGTCGCGGGTCATGCCGGACCAGCGGCGGATCTCGGCGACCGAGCGCCCACAGCCCTCGCACTTGTCGTCGGGGCCGAGCCGGCACACGCGCACGCAAGGGGACATCAATAGACACCTGCCATGCGCGCGCGCTGGCGTACGAGGGCCAGCACGATGCGGCAGGCCGGCATCGGATGGCCGACGAGATCGCCCATCTCGACGACGGCCCCCAGCAGCGCGTCGATCTCCATCGGCTTCTTCGCCTCGAGATCCTGCAGCATCGACGTCTTGTGGGCGCCGACTTCGCCGGCCCCGTCGATGCGCTTTTCCACGTCGATGGCGAACTTGATGCCGAAAGCCTCACCCACGGCCTGCCCCTCCAGCATCATCGCCTTCGCGACGGCACGCGTACCCGGATCGGCCGCGATGACGTCGAGCGTGGCGGTCGTCAGCGCCGACACCGGATTGAAGGTGAGGTTGCCCCACAGCTTCACCCACATGTCGTCGCGGATGCGCGGGCGGATCGGCGCCTTGAGGCCGCCGGCGATCATCAGGTCGGCGAGCTTCTGGATGCGCTCGCTCTTCCGGCCGTCGGGCTCTCCGAGCGCGAAGCGGTTGGAATAGGTGTGCTCGATCACGCCGGGGGCGACGATGTCGGCCGCCGGATAGACGATGCAGCCGATGGCACGTGACGGTGCCAGTGTGTCCCAGAGCTTGCCGTCGGGATCGACGGACGCGAGCTTCTTGCCGTCGTGCGGGCCGCCGTGTCCGTAGAAGTACCAGTAGGGCACGCCGTTCATCGCGGTGACGATGGCCGTGTCCGGCCCCAGCAGCTTCGCGATCTGGCCGGCGGCGGGTGCAAGCCCCGTCGCCTTCAGCGCAACGATCACGTAATCCTGCTCGCCCGCCGCGACCGGATCGTCGGTGAACCGCGCATTGGTTATGACCGTTTCCGTTCCTTCGGAAATCAGCCTGATGCCGTTCGCCTTCATCGCGGCAAGATGCGGCCCGCGCGCGAAGAACGTGACGTCGGCCCCGGCCGCCGCCATCTTCACGCCCATGTAGCCGCCGATCGCCCCGGCGCCGAAGATGAGGACGCGGCTCATTTCCCCAGGCCCAGCTTGTCGGCCAGCCCGATGCGCTGCAGCTTGCCGGTGGCCCCCTTCGGGATCTCGGGCAGGAACACGATCTTGCGCGGCACCTTGAAGTCGGCAAGGCGCTTGGCCGCGAAGTCGCGAAGCTCGCGCTCGGTCGCGGTCTGCCCCTCGCGCAGCACGACGGCGGCGGCGACTTCCTCGCCCAGCTTGTCGTGCGGCATCGCGAAGGTGACGATCTGGGCGACCGCCGGATGGTCCATGATGATCTCGTCGACCTCGAGCGGGCTGACCTTTTCCCCGCCGCGGTTGATCAGTTCCTTGAGGCGCCCGGTGATGCGCAGATAGCCTTCCTCGTCGAGCGTGCCCTGGTCGCCGGTGCGGAACCAGCCGTTGGCGAAGCCCTTGAGGTTGGCGTCCGGATTGGCCTCGTAGCCCTTGGTCACGTTGGGGCCGCGGATCACGACCTCGCCGAGGGCACCGTTGGGCAGCAGGTTGCCTTCCTCGTCCATGATGCGGACCTCGGGGCCGGCGGCAATACCCACAGAGCCCGGCTTGCGGGCGCGCGGCGGCAGCGGGTTGGAGGCCATCTGGTGGGCGGCTTCCGTCATGCCGTAGCTTTCGATGACAGGGGCGCCGAACACGGCTTCCAGCTCCTGCATCACCTGCGGCGGCAGCGAGGCCGAGGACGAGCGGATGAAGCGCAGCTTCGCGCGCGCGATGGTCTCCTTGTTGCGCTCGGCGCGCGACAGGATCGCCTGGTGCATCGTCGGCACGGCCGTGTACCAAGTGGGCTTCACCTCGTCGAGCCAGGCGAAGAACTTGAGCGCGTTGAAGCCCGGCGTGCAGAAGGTGGCGCCGCCCGCCGCGACCGACGAGGCGACCGCCGCGATCAGCCCGTGGATGTGGAAGAGCGGCATGATGTTGAGGCAGCGGTCGTGCGGCTTCAGTTCGAGCGTGGCGCCGATGTGCCGGGCCGAGGCGCACACGTTGGCCTGCGCCAGCGGCACGATCTTGGGGCGCGACGTCGTGCCCGACGTGTGGAGCACCAGGGCCACGTCGTCGGTGCCCGCGAAGCTGCCTTGGGCAGGCGTGCCCTTGAGGGCGCCCGCCTTGAGCGTGTAGCTGCCGGCCCCGGCCGCACGCGTCGGCACCAGTTCGACGACCGGCACGCCGAGCTTTTCGGCGACGGCGCGCGCGGGCGTGGCGTCGCCTTCCTGCACGACCAGCGCCTTGGCCTTGAGGTCGAGCAGGTAGAACTCGAACTCCTCGGCGCGATAGGCGGGGTTGAGCGGGGCGGTGGTCGCCCCTGCGGCCACGCACAGGAACGCGGCGGCCATTTCCGGGCCGTTGGGCAGCACGATCGCGACGCGGTCGTTGCGCCCGATGCCCATCGCGTTGAGATCGGCGACGGTGCGCGTGGCGAGCGCGCGCAGGCCCGCATGCGTCAGCGGCTTTTCCTCGGGCGCCCCGATCGCGAGGTCGGCATCCTTGCCGGTCTGGAGCAGTTCCCACATCGTCGCAAACGCCATCGCCGCCGGTCCTTCCACGCAGAGAAACGAGCGACCTCGATAGCAGAGCGTCGGCGTGATTTCTAGGCGGCGAAGCCCGACGGATCGGGCAGTCCTGCGGCCACGCGGCCATAGGCCGCGACGGCGGTGGACCAATCCTCGAAATGGGCGCCGCTGCCCAGGCGCTCCTGCGCGATCCGCTGGACCAGGAAGGCCAGCGCGCCCGACGCCTTGCCCGATTCGCCCACCAGCTCGTCGGCGAAGCTGCGTCGGCCGGTGCGCGGCCCGGGGGTGCCGCCGGCATCGCGGCCCGCACCCCCGGTCGACGCGGTGGGGAAGAACTCCGACGCGGCCCCCGGTTGGGCGGCCGTGCGGGCGGTTCCCCGGCGACGGTCCGCCCCCTCTTCGACGCGCGCACTCTCGGGCCGGCGGGCGCCGGGCGGCGGCAGAAGGATGATGTTGGCGGACGCGACCATCGTGAATTCATCTAAAATTATAAATAAATTAGATTCAAGCGGAATCTTGCATTAACCTAAAATTATAAGTAATTTTAGTATGACAAAACAGCCTGCCCGAAATGCCGGAACCGCTTTCCCGCAGCGTGCTAATTTGCGATTCCGCGCACCCGGAGACCCGAAATGTCCGCAACATCCCAGTCCGTCGCATCCCAGTCCGCAACATCCCAGTCCGTCGCATCCCAGTCCGTCGATCCCAACAACCTCGAAGCGCTGTGGATGCCGTTCACGGCGAACCGCCAGTTCAAGCGCAAGCCGCGCCTGATGGCCCGCGCGGAGGGGATGCATTACTACACACCCGACAACCGCCAGATCCTGGACGGCACGGCCGGCCTGTGGTGCGTGAATGCGGGCCACGGCCGCAAGCCGATCGTGGAAGCGATCCAGAAGCAGGCCGCCAAGCTGGACTATGCGCCCAGCTTCCAGATGGGCCACCCGATCGCGTTCGAGTTCGCCGCCCGCCTGCAGGCGATGCTGCCGGGCGATCTCAACCACGTCTTCTATACGAACTCGGGCTCCGAATCGGTCGACACCGCTCTGAAGATGGCGCTCGCCTATCACCGCGCGCGCGGCGAGGGCCAGCGCGTGCGCTTCATCGGGCGCGAGCGCGGCTACCATGGCGTGGGCTTCGGCGGCATCTCGGTCGGCGGCATCGTGACCAACCGCAAGCAGTTCGGCGCCCAGCTTCCCTATGTCGACCATCTGCCGCACACGCACGACATGTCGCGCGCCTACACGAAGGGCCAGCCCGAGACGGGGGCCGACCTCGCCGACCGGCTCGACGCGATCCTGACGCTGCACGATCCGTCGACCGTCGCGGCCGTCATCGTCGAACCGGTCGCAGGCTCGACCGGCGTGCTGGTGCCGCCCAAGGGGTATCTCGAGAAGCTGCGCGCCACCTGCACGAAGCACGGCATCCTGCTGATCTTCGACGAGGTCATCACCGGCTTCGGGCGGCTGGGGGCCAACTTCGCCGCCGACCGCTTCAAGGTCGTGCCCGACCTGATGACGGTGGCCAAGGGCATCACCAACGGCACGGTGCCCATGGGTGCGGTGTTCGCCACCAAGGGCATCTACGACGCGATGATGAACGGGCCCGAGGGCGTCATCGAGCTGTTCCACGGCTACACCTATTCGGGCCATCCGCTGGCGTGCGCCGCGGGCCTCGCCACGCTCGACGTCTATCGCGACGAAGGGCTGTTCGAGCGCGCGGCGGGCCTCGAGGGCTACTGGCAGGACGCGATCCATTCGCTCAAGGGCACGAAGCACGTCATCGACCTGCGCAACATCGGGCTGGTCGGCGGCATCGAGCTCGAAAGCCGCCCCGGTGCCGTGGGGGCCCGCGCCTACGACGTGCTGGTCGACTGCTTCGAGGCGGGCCTGCTGATCCGCACGACCGCCGACATCGTCGCGCTGTCGCCGCCGCTGATCGTCGAGAAGAAGCACATCGACCAGATGGTCGACATGCTGGGGACCGCCCTGAAGCGCGCGGCATGATCCGGATTCCGTCATCCGACCTCGCGGCCCTGGCACTCGATGCCGCGGGCGACGCCGCGTACGAGTGGGATCTCTCGCAGGACACGATCGGCTGGATCGGACGCACCGAGAACGTGTTCGGGCCGCGCACCGACTTCCCGCCGACGGGCCAGGTCTTCCAGTCCCGCATCTATGCCGAGGACCTGCCGACACGGCTGAAGGCGCTGTCGGCGCATTTCGTCGACCGCATCGCCTACGATCTCGACTACCGCATCCGCGGCGACGGCGGCGCGCTGATCTGGGTCCACGACCGCGGCCGCGCCGAGTTCGCCGACGACGGCAAGCCCGTGCGCCTGTCCGGCACGCTGCGCGCCATCACGGTGCGTAAAGAGAAAGAAGCGCGGCTCGAGCATCTGGCCAACTACGATCCGCTGACCGGGCATTTCAACGCCGCCCGCCTGCGCGAATCGCTCGACCACGCCATCGAGTACGCCGCACGCTACAAGGCCCCCGGCGCCTTCCTGCTGGTGGGCGTGGACAATCTTTCGGCGATCAACGACGCGTTCGGCTGGTCGACGGCCGATGCGTTGCTGGTCGGCATCGGCCAGCGCCTCGAACGCTCGTTGCGCGCCTCCGACACGATCGGGCGGGCGGGCGGCGACCGCTTCGGCCTCGTGCTGGCGCACTGCCCGGAATCCGAGATCGGCCTTGCCGCCGACCGCCTGCTCACCAGCGTGCGCAGCGCGCCCATCGAAACGCCCGACGGCCCGCTGCACGTGACCGCGTCGGCCGGTGCGGTCATGTTCCTGGAGCAGGGCCCCTCGGCGGTCGAGGCGATGGCGCGCGCGGAATCCGCACTCCACGAAGCGAAGCGCGCGGGCCGCAACCGCTATGCGATCTTCTCGGCGAGTCCCGCCCAGCGCGAACTCCACCAGCGCCTCGTCGCGATCTCGTCCGACGTGCAGGCGGCCCTGAAGGACGAGCGCCTCGTCTTCGCCTTCCAGCCCGTGGTCGACGCGAACACGCATGTTATCGACCATTACGAGTGCCTGATCCGCCTGCAGCGGATGGACGGCACGATCGCCCCGGCCGGCTCGTTCATCCCGGTCGTCGAGCAGACGGGGCTGATGCGCCTGCTCGACCGGCGCGTGCTCGAGATGGCGCTGAACGAACTCGCGCGCTGGCCCGACGTGAAGCTCGCGATCAACATCTCCGGCCTCACCGCCGGCGATCCGAGCTGGCTGCGCGCCCTTTCGGGCACGCTCAAGTCGCGGCCCGATCTTGCGCGCCGGCTCACCGTCGAGATCACCGAGACCGTCGCGATCCAGGACATCGACGAGACCGCGAAGTTCGTGGCCCAGGTGCGCGATCTCGGCTGCAAGGTCGCACTCGACGATTTCGGCGCCGGCTACACGAGCTTCCGCAACCTCAAGGCCATCGCGGTCGACAGCGTCAAGATCGACGGCAGCTTCGTGCGCGGCGTGGCCGACAACGTGGACAACCAGCTCTTCATCCGCACGCTCTTGGGCCTTGCCGACGGCTTCGGGCTCGAGACCGTGGCCGAGTGCGTGGAGAACGTCACCGAATCCCAGCATCTTGCGCGCAAGGGCGTGAAGCTGCTGCAGGGCAACCTCTTCGGCATGCCGTCGATCGAACGCCCGTGGCTCGCCGAGCTCGGCCTCGACGCGATCGGGGCGGAACCGCAACGCCCGAACTTCAAGGTCATCCCCGGGAGCGGCGCCGCATAGTTTGCGAGACGCGAGGAGACGCGATGTTACCGTCTCCTCGCCAACCCGTTGATCCGCCACGAAACCGATGAGACATGCGACGTAACATGCATATGTCTCGTCATTCTTGCGGCAGTTGACGGGCGTTGACCGTCAACACGCAAGCACCTGATTTCGCTCGCTGGTGACAGTTGACGCGCCGTTTCGGTTGACGAAACTTTGCGGCGGCCCCCTCACCCTAACCCTCTCCCGCACGCGGGAGAGGGCGGGGTGAGGGTGCGTACCACCAGTCACCGTCATGCCCGGGCAACGTCCCGCACGGGGCAATGCCCCGTGCCACGACTTTGCATCCACCTATTCACACCTTCAAACAGCGCATGGCCGGATCGTCTCGGCCAATGCGAGGTTTATATCCTGTCGAAGGATTAAATACAACTAAAGATACGTATGTAGTGTAAGGCATGTCGGAGCCGACAGAAGTCGTGGATGCCCGGCACTTGCCGGGCATGACGGCGGAAAATGGGAAGCATCCGGTCCTCCCTTGGCGGAGAAAACGGGAACTCGTCATGCCCGGGCTTGTCCCGGGCATCCACGACTTTGCCAGCCGCCTGATCGCCATCGGAATTCCGAACCTGTCCCGCCGCCGTTTCCTCTGGCAGCACCGTTTCAAGATGCTAGTGTTTCGGAACGGGGAGAGAAATGTCGCGACCTTCAGCATCTGAGCCGCATGCGGCGATGCCGCTCGAACGGCGGCGCATCGGCAGGACCGACCTGCAGATCTGCACGCTCGGCCTGGGCGGGGCGCCTCTGGGGAACTTCCAGCAGGAAGTCTCCGACGCCGAGGCCGAGGCGACCGTCGCCGCCGCCTACGCGGCCGGGATCCGCTATTTCGACGTGGCACCGCAATACGGGCACGGGCTTGCCGAGCACCGGTTCGGCCATGTCCTGCGCAACCTTTCCGATCCCGACATCGTGCTGTCGACCAAGGTGGGGCGGCTGCTCCATCCGCGCGCCAGCGGGCGCGGCGATGCGCTCGCCTTCCGCAACACGCTCGCCTTCGACTACCGCTACGACTACAGCTACGACGGCATCATGCGGTCCTTCGAGGACAGCCTGCAGCGTCTGGGCCTGTCGAAGGTCGACATGCTCTACATCCACAACATCGATTCCGAGAATCTCGGCGGCCGGAACCAGGAATTCTTCGACCAAGCGGTCTCCGGCGGCCACAAGGCGCTCGCCAGCCTGCGCGAGCAGAAGCTCGTCTCGGCCATCGGCGTGGGCAACAACCACTGGCGCATCTGCCGCAAGTTCGCCGACGCGATCCCGCTCGACTGTTTCATGGTCGCGACGAAATCCGCCTACTCGCTGCTGGTGACCGACCTGCTCGACGATTTCCTGCCCTTCTGCGCCGGGCGCGGGATCTCCATCGTGGTCGGCGGTGCGCTCAACTCGGGCATCCTTGCGACCGGTGCCGTGGAAGGCGCCCAATTCGCCTACGAGGCGGCTTCCGGCGATATCCTCGACAAGGTCCGGGGGATGGAGCGCGTGTGCCGCGCGCACGGCGTGCCGCTGCTGAGTGCGGCCCTGCGCTTTCCGCTCGGCCACCCGGCGGTCGCCAGCGTGGTGCAGGGCGCGCGCTCGGCCCAGCAGGTCATCGCCAACGTCGAGGCGTTCCGCCGGCCCGTTCCGGACGCACTCTGGTCCGACCTCAAGGCGGAAGGGCTGCTGCGCCCGGACGCGCCCGTCCCCTCGCATCCCTGAAAGGAAGCGTACAGCCGATGTCGTCGATCTTCTCCATGAAGGGGCGCAACTGCCTCATTACCGGGGCCAGCGTGTCGATCGGACGCGCCATCGCACTCGGCTTCGCCGACCACGGGGCCGCCATCGCGGTGCATCACTCGGCCGCGGCCGACGCGGCCTTCGGCGTGCCCGATGCGGCCGCGGCGACCGTCGCCGAGATCCGCGCGAAGGGCGTGGCCGCCCACGCGGTCGAGGCGGATCTTGCCGCCGCCGACGGGCCCAGGCGCGCGTTCGACGGGGCGGTCGCGGCCCTCGGCTCGGTCGACGTGCTCGTCGTCTGCGCCTCGATCCAGACACGCGTCGATTTCGCCGGCATCACGCCGGCACAGATCGCCCGCGAGACGCAGATCAACTTCACCGCGACGGTCGAGCTGCTGCAGCTCGCCATTCCGCCGATGCGCCAGCGCAAATGGGGGCGCGTGCTGACGATCGGCAGCGTCAACCAGTCGCGGCCCGAACCGCAGCTCGCCACCTACGCCGCCCTCAAGGCGGCACAGTGGAACCTCGCGATGAATCTTGCCGCGCAGTGCGCGCCCGACAACGTGATGGTCAACAACCTGTCGCCGGGCATCGTCGCGACCGAGCGCAACCGCTGGCGCCGGGCCGATGCCGCCGAATGGGCGGCGGTCCAGAAGAGGGCCGCACCCGCGCTGGGCCGCGCCGCACAGCCCGAGGAGATGGTGGGGGCGGCGGTGCTGCTCTGCTCGGACGCCGCCAGCTACATCGCGGGCATCGACCTGCAGGTCACGGCGGGCGCGCATCTGGCCGTGTTCGGCTGACGGCTTCTCAGCGCCAGATCGCCATCGGGATCCCGAACCGGTCTTCAGGCGGCGCGGCTGGCAGGCATTCGCCCTTGCCGGCCGCGATACGCAACGCCGCAAGGCACACGACCGCCGCGTCGATCACGTCGTCGGGTGCGACGAGCCTGCGCGGCAGCAGGTCGAGCCAGTCGGCGATGTCGGACATCCCGTTGGCGGCCAACAGCGTGAGGCGGCGCTTGCGGCCTTCCGGCGTCTTCTTCTTCTCCAGCACGGGCGATCCGGCCAGCCGGGCGAAGCCGAGTTCCGGGTGGGCCTCGACGATGCGGCACTTCGGCCGCTTGCGCACAACCGCGTCCAGCTCGCGCATCTTCGGGAACAGGTTGAAGGCCTGCTTGGACAGGCCGATCCCGTTGCCGTTGCGTGTACACGCGTCGCGATAGTCGCGGGCGGCGAGTGCCTTTCGCGACGGGGCGGAGAACACGCTCGATGTCTTGCCGGGCAACGCGGCGCGCGCGGCGCGCTCGCAGTCGCGCCCGCCCTTCTGTGCGATGTCGGGAAAGCCCATCGGCATGTCGACGGCGATCAGGTCGAACTCGCCGCCCTTCAGCAGGTCGGCGAACTTCCCGACGAAGCGCAGTTCGCGGGGGCGGCCGTCTTTCTCGGCGACGACGGCGACCCAGCCGCCGCGTGCGCCATCCACGCCGGCGATGCGCGTCACTCCGCCGCCTGTGCCGCCGCCGCGGGGTTGCGGAAATTGGCGCGCAGGATCTCGCCGTGCGCCTTCGCCCGGGCGAGGTGCGCGTCCTTGACGTGACCGTAGCCGCGGATTTCCTCCGGCAGGCTTGCCAGCCCGACGGCCGCACTGTGGTTGGCGGGCGTGAGACCGGCGAGGATCTCGGCGATGGTCGCTTCGTATTCCGCGATCAGTGCACGCTCGATCCGGCGTTCTTCCGTGCGGCCGAAGATGTCGAACTTCGTGCCGCGCAGGAACTTGAGTTTCGCCAGCACGCCGAATGCCGTCAGCATCCACGGGCCGAAGCTGCGCTTCTTCAGGTGCCCGGTCGCCTCGTCGCGTTCGGCGACCAGCGGCGGGGCGAGGTTGAATTCGATGCGGTAGTCGCCCTCGAACTGGCGGGCGAGGGCGGCGCGGAACTTCCCGTCCGAATAGAGTCGCGCCACCTCGTACTCGTCCTTGTAGGCGAGCAGCTTGGCGTAATAGCGCGCGACGGCGAGGGCGAGGCCCGTGCGCCCCGGCGTGGCGGCCTTCTCGGCCGCTTCCACCTTGCGGACCAGCGCTTCGTAGCGCGCGGCAAACGCCGCATCCTGATAGCCCGTCAGGTGTTCCATGCGCACCGCGACGATCTCGTCGAGCGTGGTCGCGATCTTCCGTTCGGCCGGCATCGTCGGGGCGGCGGCTTCCTTCACGCGGGCGGCATCGACCGCCGCGAGCCGGCCCCACTGGAAGGCGCGCTTGTTGGCCTCGATGGCGACCTCGTTGAGTTCGATGGCGCGCAACAGGGCGTCGAGCCCCACGGGCACGAGCCCCTTCTGCCAGGCGAAGCCGAGCATGAAGGGGTTGGTCGCGATCGAATCGCCCATCAGGGCGGTGGCGAGCTTCGTGGCGTCGACCACGTCCATCGAGCCCTGGCCGAGCGCATGCGCGATCACGTCCTTCATCTCCTGCCCGGGGAAGGCGAGATCGGGATCGCGCGTGAAATCGCCGGTCGGCGATTCGTTGGTGTTGATCACCGCGCGCGTCAGGCCGATGCGCGTCTTGTCGAGTGTTTCGGCGCCCGCCGCCACGACGATGTCGCAGCCCAGCAGCAGGTTCGCTTCGCCCGCCGCGATGCGCACGGCGTGCAGTTCGTCCGGCGTCTTCGCGATGCGGATGTGGCTGACGACGGCACCGCCCTTCTGGGCAAGGCCCGCCATGTCGAGGATCGACACGCCCTTGCCCTCAAGATGTGCCGCCATGCCGATGAGGGCACCCACGGTGACCACGCCGGTGCCGCCCACACCAGTCACGACGATGTTGTAGGGATCGTCGAGACCGGGGAGGACCGGGGCCGGAAGCACGGCGAACGGATCGACGGCATTCGCGTCGCGCTTCTCGCGCGGCTTGCGCACGCGTCCGCCGAGCACGTTGACGAAGGACGGGCAGAAGCCCTTCGTGCACGAGAAATCCTTGTTGCAGCTCGACTGGTCGATCGCGCGCTTGCGGCCGAACTCGGTCTCCACGGGAATGACGGAGAGGCAGTTGGACTTGACGCCGCAGTCGCCGCAGCCTTCGCACACCGCATCGTTGATGAAGATGCGCTTGGCCGGATCGGGATAGGTGCCGCGCTTGCGCCGGCGGCGCTTTTCCGCCGCACAGGTCTGGTCGTGGATCAGGATCGTGACGCCCTGTTCCTCGCGCAGCTCGCGCTGCACGGCGTCCAGATCGTCGCGGTGGCGGATGGTGGTACCGGGAGCGAACCTGGCATTGCCGTACTTGTCCGGCTCGTCGCTGGTCACGACGATGCGGCTCACGCCCTCGGCCTGCAGCATCTGGGTGATGCGCGGCACCGTCAGCGGGCCGTCATGCGGCTGGCCGCCGGTCATCGCGACCGCGTCGTTGAACAGCAGCTTGTAGGTGATGTTCACCTTGGCCGCGATGGCCGCGCGGATGGCGAGCGAGCCCGAATGGTAGAACGTGCCGTCGCCGATGTTCTGGAACACGTGCTTCGTGTCGGTGAATGGCGCCTGGCCGATCCACGGCGTGCCTTCGCCGCCCATGTGCGTGAAGGTCGACGTCCCCCGGTCCATCCACAGCGCCATGAAATGGCAGCCGATCCCGGCCATCGCCCGGCTGCCTTCCGGGACCTTCGTCGAACTGTTGTGCGGGCAGCCCGAGCAGAAATAGGGCACCCGCTTGAAGGCGTGCCCCTCGGGGTTGCGCTCCTTGGCGTCGATCAGCGCCACGCGTTCGCGGATGCGCTCGGACGTGAAGAAGGGTTCCAGCCGCTTCGCGATCACGCGCGCGATCATCGCGGGCGTGAGTTCGCCCGACGAGGGCAGGATCCACTGCCCCTTCTCGTCGAACTTGCCGACCACGCGCGGGCGAACGTCGGCGCGCCAGTTGTAGAGCTGTTCCTTGAGCTGGTTCTCGATCAGGGCGCGCTTCTCCTCGACGACGAGCACTTCCTCGAGCCCTTCGGCGAAGTTGCGCGCCCCCTCGCGCTCCAGCGGCCACGGCATGGCGACCTTGTAGACGCGAAGGCCGATCTTGGCGGCGAGCGCCTCGTCGATGCCCAGATCGTCGAGCGCCTGGCGCACGTCGAGATAGCTCTTGCCGGTCGTGACGATGCCGATCCGCGGGTTCGGGCTGTCGACGACGATCCTGTCGAGCTTGTTGGCGCGCGCGAAGGCGAGGGCGGCGTAGACCTTGTATTTCTGCAGGCGGAATTCCTGGTCGGTCCAGTGGTCGGGCCAGCGGATATGGACGCCCCCTTGCGGCATCTCGAAATCGGTCGGCGTGACGAAGCCGAGGCGATGCGGATCGACCGAGACCGACGCCGTGCTGTCCACCGTCTCGCCCGTGCACTTGAACGCGACCCAGCAGCCCGAATAGCGGCTCATCGCCCAGCCATAGAGGCCGAGATCGAGGAACTCCTGCACGCCCGACGGGTTGAGCACCGGGATCATCGCCGAGACGAACTCGTGCTCGGACTGGTGGGCGAGGGTGGAGGACTTGGCCGCGTGGTCGTCGCCCGCGAGCACCAGCACGCCGCCGTGGGGCGAGGTTCCCGCCGCGTTGGCGTGCTTGAACACGTCGCCGCAGCGGTCCACGCCGGGGCCCTTGCCGTACCACATCGAGAAGACGCCGTCGTATCGGGCGCCCTCGTACATGTTGACCTGCTGCGTGCCCCAGCACGCGGCGGCGGCCAGATCCTCGTTCACGCCGGGCGTGAAGTGGATGTGGTGGTCTTTCAGGTGCCGCTTGGCCTTCCACATCGCCTGGTCGAGCCCGCCCAGCGGCGAGCCGCGATAGCCGGTGACGAAACCCGCCGTGTTGAGGCCGGCGGCGAGATCGCGCTGGCGCTGCATCAGCGTCAGGCGCAGCAGCGCCTGCGTGCCGGTCAGGAACACGCGGCCCGAACTGGCCGTGTACTTGTCGTCGAGGGAAACGTCGAGCAGGGCCTGGGCGGCTGGGGGCATGGCAGTCTTTTCCGTCCCGTCTCTCGATGGGGCGTCGAACGGCCCCGTTGAGCGAACGGTAGTGCAAAGACGGGGGCCGCTCAATCGGCGTTCGGCCTTGTCCCGAGAAAGCAACGACGTTCCCGCGTCGGCGCCATGCCCGTGCCGGAAGTTGCGCGGGGTGCTTTGACCCGCGCAACTTGGTTGCGTCAGGCCGCTTTCG
>JBIKWI010000166.1:0-7559 GCA_044356395.1 Tagaea sp.
CGAGTTCTCCGGCAACTCGGCGAAGCGCGGCAGGGCGCGGAGTGCGGCGAAAACGGCAGATGAGGCAGGCATCGTCATGGTCCGGCGTTTCTACAATGTTTTTGTAGCACTTGGCGATTGGCATGACGCCGGGTCATGCTTGGTCCCATGCATGGGATTTCCGACACCGATCCGGGCCGCGCCATCGACTGGAGCCGGACCAGTACCGACTATGCCCGGCATCGGCCGGGCCCGCCGGAAGAATTTTTCCGGCGACTGGCCGCGCTTGGCATCGGCCTGCCCGGCCAGCGCGTCCTCGACCTTGCGACCGGGACCGGATTGCTGGCCCGCCAGTTCGCCCGGCAGGGCAGCGTCGTCGCCGGGATCGACATTGCCGCCGGCCAGATCGAGGCGGCCCGCCGGCTCGCGGCCGAAGAGGGGCTTGCCGCCCGGTTCGAGGTTGCTCCGGCCGAGGCGATCCCGTTCGAGGCCGGATCGTTCGACGTCGCGACCGCCAGCCAGTGCTGGCTCTATTTCGATGCCGACCGCACGCTCGCCGAACTTGGCCGCGTGCTCGTCCCCGGCGGCACCCTTGCGACATGTCACTTCACCTGGCTGCCGCGCCTCAACCCGATCGCGCAGGCGAGCGAGGCGCTCGTCCTCGAATTCAATCCCGCCTGGCGCGGCGCCGACTGGGCAGGCGTCATCCCGCCGGTGCCGGACTGGGCGGCAAGGCGGGGACTGAACCTGCGCTCGATGTTCTGGTTCGACGTGCCCGTCCGCTTCACGGCCGAAAGCTGGCGCGGGCGCATCCGGGCGTGCCGCGGCGTGGGTGCCACGCTCGACGACGCGGCCGTCGCCGCGTTCGATGCGGCGCACGGCGAACTGCTCGCGCGCATCGCCCCGCCGGAATTCGACATCGTCCACCGGATCGACGCGCATCTGTTCGCGATCGCGTGAGGCGTCAGACCGTCGCCTTGGGCTTGACCGCGAGATGCTCCTGCAGGCGCGGCATCAGCTCCACGAGGTTGCAGGGCCGGTGGCGGTTGTCGAGCTGCCATTTCAGGATCTCGTCCCAGCCGTCGCGGCACGCCGAGGGCGAGCCGGGCAGGGCGAACAGGTAGGTCCCGCCGGCCACGCCGCCCGTCGCCCGGCTCTGCAGCGCCGACGTGCCGACCTTGCCGAAGCTGATCATCCGGAACATCTCGCCGAAGCCGTCGATCTTCTTCTCGTAGAGCGGCTCGAACGCCTCGGGCGTCACGTCGCGGCCCGTGACGCCGGTACCTCCGGTCGAGATCACCACGTCGATCGCCGGATCGGCGATCCACGCCTTGATCTGCTCCTGGATGAGCGACACCTCGTCGCGCACGATCGCGCGTGCCGCCACGCGGTGCCCGTCGCGGGCGACCATCTCGGCAAGCGCGTTGCCCGAACGGTCGGACGCCGGGTCGCGCGTGTCCGACACCGTCAGGATCGCGATGTTGCAGGCGAGGAAGGGGCGGGTTTCGTCGAGCTTGGGCATCGGGCGCGGCACCTTCCGGGGCTAGCGCCGCGCGCGTGCCTCGCGACGGGGAGCGGGGCTGGGCGGCAGCGGCAGGACCGAGACTGCCGGAGCGGGGGCAGGCTTTGCAACCGGCGCCGGCGTCGCAGCGACCGCCAGCGACGCGAGCGTCGTCTGGTCGCGGGGGGCCAGTGCCGGCGGCGGCGGCGGCGGCTGGACCGACTCGCGCGCGACCGGCGCCACGGGCCGGATCGCGACGGGGGCCGATGCCACGTAGATCGGCCATTCGCCTTGCGCGACCTGGTCGAGCGACGGCGTCGCCTGGCCGAGGCGTTCGGCGTACATCCAGTAGGAATAGAGCAGGCGCGCGATGAACTGGCGCGTCTCGGCCGCCGGCAGGCTTTCGATGAACAGCAGCGCGTCCTCACGCTTCTCGCCGCGATTGTCCTGCAGGCGCTTCCAGCGCGACAGGTTGCCGATGCCGCCGTTGTAGGCCGCGGCGAGGCGCACCATCTCGCCGCCCACCAGCGGCTCGTCGAGCAGATGGCGGATATAGCGCTGGCCGAGCGTGACGTTCACTTCGGGTTCGAGCAGCAGGTCGAGCCGCCCGCGGAACGTGCGGCCATCCATCGCCGCCGCCGTCGCCGGCATCAGCTGCATCAGGCCGCGTGCACCCGCCGGGCTGACGGCCGTCGGATTGAACGCGGATTCGACGCGCATGAACGCGAAGACGAGGGCCGGGTCGATGTCGTAGCCGCCGATCGGCTGCCAGTTGGGGATCGGGTAGAAGGCGCCGTCGAAGCGGCGCCCGTCGAGGTCGGCGATCTCGCGTGCCAGACGCATCGAGAGGCCGGGCATGTTGGCGCGCATCGCCACGGCGAGGATCGCGCGCGCGATGCCCGAGCCGCTCTGCGCGTAGACGCGGCGCAGCTCGGCCTCGGCACGGCGGTCCTGGCCGACCTGCAGGAGCGCGAACACGCGCTGGGCGCCGGGATAGCGCTGCAGCTGGTCGATTTCCGACTGGCTGAGGGCCGGCGGGTTCCAGTTGAGCCCCGGATCGATGCCCAGCGTGCGCGCGGCGAGCAGGCCGTAGAACGTGCGCGGATGCTCGGCCGCTTGGGCAAGCCAGGAATTGTAGACGTCGGGCCGGCGGGCATGCAGGTGCGTGCGCGCGGCCCAGAACGCGCCGGCCGCGATGTCCCAGGGCTGGCCCTGCGGCAGGCGGGCGAGCGCCTCGAAGTGTCCGGCCGCGCGGCCGTAGTCGCCCTGGCGGAAGCGGGCGAGGCCGGCGATCCAGTGCGCGCGCGGCACCAGTGCGCCCGAGCGTGCGGCGGCGTCACCGGCGAATTCGATCGCCTGCGCGTCGTCGCCGCGGGCGAACCAGCCGGCGGCCAGCATCGCCTTGAAATGGTCGATCTCGCCGGCCGAAAGCGTCTGACTCGTCTCCCGGGCGATCAGGATGCGTTCGGCCGCGTCGAACTTGCCGTCGCCGAGCAGGTCCTTGAGGCGGTTGCGCAGGGCCGGCGCCCCGGGGGCGCCCTTGCCCGGCGGGATCGGACGGTTGAGCGACGGGCCCAGATCGTCGGCCGAGGCACGTTCGGCGAACGACGCCTCGCCGCGCGGCCGGGTCAGCCCCGCAGTCTTGCCGCCCTGCCGGCGGACGGCCAGCGAATAGAGGGCGCGCGCGTCGGGCAGGTCGGCGAATTCCCGCAGCCAGTTCGCCAGTTCTTCCGCACTCGTCCGGTAGCGGGCGCTCAGATAGCGATCCGCCAGGACGTGGCCGACGAGGATCCGGTTGCCGATCCCGCGCAGCACCACATCGGCATCCGCATAGGCGCCGCGCAGCTGGAGCTGGAAGGCCTGCCGGTAGGCCCGCACGTCGGCCGCCGACAGCGGCTGGGGCAGTTCGGCCGTCCGGTCGAGCTGGACGTCGAAGCGCGGCAGGGCCGCCGTCTCGACGCGCGGCTGGGCATTCGCGGATAGGGAAAAAGCCAGCGACAGGCCGACGAGGCCTGTGCCGAAAAAATATGCCAACCGGGAAATATAGATTAACGGGTTGCGCATGGTCGGCGAAGAGGTAGTCGAATATATCCAGTCAAGGCAAGCAGAAATATCAAGTTTTCCACAAGCTTAGCACAAAGTATAGATGCCGCTAATTACTTGAGGGGTTATTTATATTGTTGGTGATCTTTTGTTTGATCGACAATAAATCGCGCCACGAATCCCTTTTTTGGGAGGGTTGGCGCAACAAATAGGCAGGGTGATATGTCGGCAACACCGGTATGTCGGCTGGCATGTCCGGGGTGCGGTAGGTCCGCCAGCGGCCGCGCAGCCGCATGATCCCCTCGGTCGTGTCGAGCAGCGCCTTGGCGGAAATTCCGCCCACCAGAACAAGAACTTGCGGGTTCACCAGCGCGATGTGCCGCTGCACGAAGGGCAGGCACATCGCCAGCTCCGTGGCGCTCGGCGTGCGGTTTGCCGGCGGGCGCCAGGGGATCACGTTGGTGATGTAGACGCTGGTCCGGTCGAGGCCGATGGCCGCCAGCATCCGGTCGAGGAGCTGGCCGGAGACGCCGACGAAAGGTTTGCCCTGCCGGTCCTCGTCCGCCCCGGGGGCCTCGCCGACCAGCATGACCTTGGCGGCCGGATTGCCGTCGGCGAAGACGAGGTTGGTCGCCGTGGCCTTGAGGGCGCAGCCCTCGAACGCGACGAGGGCCGCCTTGAGCTCGTCGAGCGTGCGGGCGGCGGCGGCGGCGGTGCGGGCCGAGACGACGGCCTGGGCCGCCGGCTGGGGGGCGGCGAGGGTCGGGGCCGGGGCGGCGACGGGGGGAACGTCCGGCACGATTCGCGGCGCCGGCCGGACGGCCGGCGGGACAGCGGCGGGCGGCGGGGCGGAAAACCGGTCGAGGGGGGTGTCGAGGACCGCCTCGTCCGCCCCGGCCTCGACGAGCCAGCGCAGGGTGGCGAGGTCGCTCATGGTCCCTCGACCCTACCACGGGGGCCGTCGGATCGAGTATGAGGTTCGTGGCCAACAGGGAGTCCGCATGAGCAGCCGCACCGACCGCGAACGGATGGACTATGACGTCGTCATCGTCGGCGCCGGACCGTCGGGTCTGGGTGCTGCGATCCGGCTGAAGCAACTGGCCGCCGCTTCGGGCAGCGAGGTTTCCGTCTGCGTGCTCGAAAAGGGCTCCGAGGTCGGCGCCCACATCCTGTCGGGGGCCGTGGTCGAACCCAGGGCGCTGGACGAACTCCTGCCCGACTGGAAGGCGAACGGCGCCCCCCTCGACACGCCCGTCGTCGAGGACCGCTTCCTGTTCCTGACGAAGAAGCGGGCGATCCGGCTGCCCACGCCGCCGCAGATGCACAACGATGGAAATTACATCGCCAGCCTCGGCAACCTGTGCCGCTGGCTTTCACAGCAGGCCGAGGGCCTTGGCGTGGAGATCTTCGCCGGCTTCGCGGCGGCCGAAGTGCTCTACGCCGACGACGGCGCGGTTTCGGGTGTCGCGACCGGCGACATGGGCATCGGCAAGGACGGGCAGCGCACCGCGAACTTCACGCCCGGCGTCGAGATCCACGGCCGCGCCACGATCTTCGCCGAAGGCGTGCGCGGCTCGCTCGCCAAGACGCTGTTCGCGAAGTTCGGCCTTCGCGAGGGCGCACAGCCCCAGACCTTCGGTCTCGGCATCAAGGAACTGTGGGAGGTCGATCCGGCGAAACACAGGCGGGGCCACGTCACGCACACGGTGGGCTGGCCTCTCGACTGGGAAACGTACGGCGGCTCGTTCCTCTACCACCTCGCGGACAACCAGGTCGCGGTCGGCTACGTCGTCGGCCTCGATTACAAGAACCCGTACCTCTCGCCGTTCGAGGAATTCCAGCGCTTCAAGACGCACCCCGCGATCCGCCCGACCTTCGAGGGCGGCAGGCGCATCGCCTATGGCGCACGCGCCATCAACGAAGGCGGATTGCAGTCGATCCCGAAGCTCGTGTTCCCGGGCGGCGCCATCGTCGGCTGCTCGGCCGGCTTCGTGAACGTGCCCAAGATCAAGGGCAGCCACACGGCGATGAAGTCCGGCATGCTGTGCGCGGAAGCGGTATTCGAAGCGCTGGGCGAATGTCCGGGCCGCATCGGGGCACCCGCGGCGTATCCGGAGAAGCTCAAGGCGTCTTGGGTGTGGGAGGAACTGTCGGCCGTGCGCAACATCCGCCCGGCCTTCACCAAGGGGCTTTGGGTCGGCATGGCCTATGGCGCCATCGACACGTACCTGCTGCGGGGCAAGGCGCCGTGGACCTTCGGCCACCATCCCGACAACGAATCGCTGCGCCCGGCGGCCGCCTCCACGCCCATCGCGTACCCGAAGCCCGACGGCAAGGTATCGTTCGACCGGCTTTCCTCGGTGTTCCTGTCGAGCACCAACCACGAGGAGAACCAGCCGGCGCATCTCACGCTGAAGGACGCGTCGGTGCCGGTGGCGCACAACCTTGCCGTCTACGATGCACCCGAGCAGCGCTATTGCCCGGCCGGCGTCTACGAGATCGTCGACGCGGCGACGAACCCGCGCCTGCAGATCAACGCGCAGAACTGCGTGCACTGCAAGACGTGCGACATCAAGGATCCGACCCAGAACATCAACTGGGTCGTGCCCGAGGGCGGCGGCGGGCCCAACTACCCGAACATGTGATCAGTCGAGATCGAGCGGCGCGATCGCGAACAGCCGGAAGCGCTGGACGCTGAGCGTGCCGTCCTGCGCCGTGATCGGCACCGTGACGGTCGGCCGGTTGGCGTCCTGCGGGTTCTCGCGCGCCAGCACCGTAAGCGCGATCTTCATGAGCGCCCCCGTCGTCGGCGGGATGGCGCCGGCCCCGGCCAGCGCATCGATCGTCTCGACGAAGCCGGCGATGCGCGCGGTCGCGGCCCCGATCGGGCGATTCTGCGCGTCGAGGGCGAGCGTGCCGTCGCCCGCCAGACGCAGCGGCCCCCAGGCGATGGCCGCCTTCGCCACGTCGAGCGTGCCGCCGTCGTCGCGCCAGATCGCCAGCGCTTCGGCAAGCCGGCTGCCGGCGATGCGGCCCTTCACGCGCGCGTCGAGTTCTGCCGACGCGATGTCGCGCCCGAGGGCGGCAAGCGGCGTCACGGGGGCGGGCAGGCGCACGCCGTCGGCGCGGAAGCGCAGGTCGAGCGTGTCGGTCATGTGCGTGGGATTGTCGGGCCGGTGCGGGGCGAGCGTGGCGACGAGGGCGCGGACCTGCAAGGGTTCCGCCATCGCGTCGATCCGCAGCTCGAGCGCTTCGAGATCGAGATCGAGACTGGTCACGCGGCCCGCCGCGTCGAACGCGAGCGCGCCTTCGGGCTTCGCCGCACGCATCGCAAACTGCGTGTCGAGATCGCCGGCCCCGAAGCGCACGCGATGTTTGCCCGGCAGCCGGATCGCCACGCGCGACAGGTCGCGCGGATCGACCGACGCCACGACGCGCTCGCCCGACCATGCCCAGCCGGCGGCACCCGCTCCCTTGAGCGACGGCTTCTCGACCACCGCGCGCCAGCCGAAGGGCCAGCCCTTGACGTCGAACGATTCGTAGCCGACCGCCACGCCCGCGTCCTGCTGCGCCTTCGTCCATCCGGTGAAGCGGGCGGCGACATGGCGGGCGGCCATCGTCCAGGCCAGCGTCCATGCGAACAGCGCAACGGTGGCAACGGCGGCGGTAATGGACATCCAGCGCTTCATCGCTTTGGCTTATCGCGCGCACCGGATAATGTCGACCCGCTTTGGCAGAGACCCGCACCTTCGCCGCTTCCTGGACCGCCGCCGCACCGTTCGTGTTCGTCGTGCTGTGGTCGACCGGCTTCATCGGCTCGAAGCTCGGCATTCCCTATGCCGAGCCGGTCACGTTCCTCGTCGTGCGCTTCGCGGCTGTCATCGCGATCTTCGCGGCCGTCGTGGTCGCCACGCGCGCGCCCTGGCCCGAGCGCCGGATGTGGGCGCATGTCGCGGTCGTCGGCATCGCCCTGCACGGCTTCTATCTGGGCGGCGTTTTCGTGTCGATCGCGTGGGGATTGCCGGCGGGCGTATCG
>JBIKWI010000167.1:0-7549 GCA_044356395.1 Tagaea sp.
TCATGGCGCCGATGCCGTCGATCCGGCACGCGATGTTGTGCCCGTCGCTTGCGTCGACAAGGCGGATACCCCGGACCTTGGTGCCGACCTTGACGACCGAGGAAGATCCCTTGACCTTCAGGTCCTTGATGACGGTCACGCTGTCGCCGTCGGCCAGCACGTTTCCGTGCGCGTCGCGTACGCCCGACTCCTCCGGAGCGGCGGCGAAGGCATCGGGGTTCCATTCATGCGCGCAGTCCGGGCAGGTCCACAGGCTCCCGTCCTGATAGACGTTCTCGGAGCCGCATTTCGGGCACTTCGGTTCGTCGGCCATCGTCAGTACGCGAATTCGTCGTAGATCGGCTTCACGCTGCCGCCCCACTTGCCGTGGAAGAGGGCAAGCTTGCGTTCGGCCGGCGTGATTCCGCTGTCGACGATCTGCTGCAGCGGATTGAGGAAGTGCGTCTCGTCGCCGTCGCCCATGCGGTTGAACCTCGCGCGCGCGGCAAGGCCCTTGCGCGCGATGGCCACCATCTCGCGCGCCACGTCGAGCACCGTGCCCTTGCGGAACGGCGCCTTGAGCGCCAGGCGCGGCACGTCGCGGCGCATCGCCTGCATCTCGTCGACCGTCCAGTCCTTTACGAGGTCCCAGGCCGCGTCGAGTGCCGTCTGGTCGTAGAGCAGGCCCACGAACAGGGCCGGCAGCGCGCACAGGCGGTTCCACGGGCCGCCGTCGGCCCCGCGCATCTCGATGTATTTCTTGAGGCGCACTTCGGGAAACGCGGTCGTCACGTGGTCGGCCCAGTCGCCGGTGGTCGCTTCGCCCGCACCCAGATCCTTGTATTCGCCGGCCATGAACTTGCGGAACGAGCGGCCGGCGGCGTCGATGTACTTGCCGTCGCGGTAGACGAAATACATCGGCACGTCGAGCAGCCAGTCCACGTAGCGCTCGTAGCCCATGTCGGCGTCGAACACGAAGGGCAGCAGGCCGCAGCGGTCGGGATCGGTGTCGGTCCACATCTGGCTGCGATAGCTCAAGAAACCCGACGGCTTGCCTTCGAGGAAGGGCGAGCTTGCGAAGACCGCCGTCGCCGCGGGCTGGAGCGCCAGCGACGCGCGATACTTCTTCACCATGTCGGCTTCGCTCGCGAAGTCGAGATTGACCTGCACGGTGCAGGTGCGGACCATCATGTCGAGCCCGAGACTGCCGCGCTTGGGCATGTAGTCGCGCATGATCTTCGTGCGGCCCTTGGGCATCCAGTGCATCTCGTCGCGCCGCCATTCCGGCGCGAAACCGAGTCCGATCATGCCCACGCCGATCTCGGCGGCGACGGTCTTGCACTCGACCAGATGCTGGTTGGTCTCGTCGCAGGTCTGGTGGATGTTCTCGAGCGGGGCGCCCGACAGCTCGAACTGGCCGCCGGGTTCCAGCGTGATCGAGCAGAGGCCCTTCAGGAGCGCGATGGGCTTGCCGTTTTCCTCGACCGGATTCCAGCCGAAGCGCGTCAGCCCCTCGATCATCGCGCGCACGCTCGCCTTCTGGCCTTCGTAGGGCAGCGGCTTGTGGTCGTCGAGCGTGAAGAGGAACTTCTCGTGCTCGGTACCGATGCGCCAGTCGGCCTTCGGCTTCTCGCCCGACGCGATCCAGTCGACGAGCTGGCGCTTGGAGACGATGGTTTCGCCGCGGGAGGTCGGTGGAGCTGACATGGGTTCTTCCGGACTCGTGTTTTCAGGTCGGCGCGAAGCGCGGCTTGCGGCCCGCATCCGGTGCGAGCGACTGGAAAACCGCGAGTGCCGCGATGGATGCGGTGTCCGCGCGCAGCACGCGCGGCCCCAGTCCCACCGGTCTAACATCGGAACGTCGGCGGAGCATATCAAGTTCCTCTGCCGCGAAGCCACCCTCCGGTCCGGTCAGAATGGCCCATGGTTCCGTAAGGTCTTCCTGGGCGAGCACCGTCGCGATGGCGTTGCCGCCACCGCTTTCGTCGCACAGCACGATGTTCCGGTCCTTCGGCCAGTTCGCCAGCGCCTGCGAAAGGGTAACGCAGGGCTTCACTTCCGGCACGCCCAGCCGCTCGCTCTGTTCGGCGGCTTCGGTCGCGGTCGCGCGCATCCGCTCCTCGTTGACGCGCTCGACGTTCGTGTGGCGTGTGAGGACGGGCCACAATGCCGAGACGCCAAGCTCCGTCGCCTTCTCGACGACATAGTCGAGGTGCGCGCGCTTGATCGGCGCGAAGACGAGCCACAGGTCGGGCTCGGGTGCCGGTGCCCGGCGCAGGCCGCGCAGGGCGAAATCGACGCGGCCCTTGCCGTATTCGAGGATCTCGGCGGCATGTTCGCCGTCGCGTGCGTTGAACAGCGCCACGAGACTGCCCGTCGGTAGGCGCAGCACGTTGCGCAGGTAGTGTGCGGGTCCGCCTTCCAGCCGCACGCCTGCGGCCGAAAGATCCGCCGGCGCATGGAGGCGCGCGCGGGGCCGGGGCGGGGTGCTGGACGCAGGCGGTACGGACATGGGATCGTGCTAGCACATGACCGATACGGCGCAAACTGCGGCTAGCGACATTCCCCGGAACGGCTGGGTCGACCGGTTCCTGCCGGCCGCGTGGCGCCCCTATGCGCGGCTCTCGCGCCTCGACCGGCCGATCGGCACATGGCTGCTGCTGTTCCCGTGCTGGTGGTCGATCCTGCTCGCACGGCCCGCATTGGGCGAAGCGGCGTGGCTGTTCGTCCTGTTCGGTCTGGGGGCGCTGGTGATGCGCGGCGCAGGGTGCACCTACAACGATCTGGTCGACCGCGATTTCGATGCGGCCGTGGCGCGCACCGCCGACCGGCCGATCCCGTCCGGACAGGTCAGCGTGCGCGCGGCGGTCGTCTGGCTCGTGGCACAGCTCGTCGTCGGGCTCGTCATCCTGCTGCAGCTCAATCTCTTCTCCATCGGGCTTGGCGTGCTGTCGCTGCTGCTCGTCTTCACCTATCCCCTGATGAAGCGCATCACGTGGTGGCCGCAATTCTTCCTCGGCCTCGCGTTCAACTGGGGCGCGCTGATGGGCTATGCGGCGGTACGCGGCGAGCTCGACGCCGCCCCCCTGCTGCTCTATGTCGCCGGCATCTTCTGGACGCTGGGCTACGACACGATCTACGCGCACCAGGACAAGGAGGACGACGCGCTGATCGGCGTGAAGTCCTCGGCGCTGCGCCTGGGCGCGAAGACCGTGCCCGCCCTCTATTTTTTCTATGGCGCCACCGTCGCCGTGCTGGCGATGGTCGGCTCGGTGGCGGAACTCGGCATCGCCTATACGGTCGCCCTCGTCGTCGCGGCCGCCCAGCTCGTCTGGCAGATCCGCGAGGGCCGCATCGACGATCCGGCCGACTGCCTCGTCAAGTTCAAGTCGAACCGCCTCGTCGGCTGGCTGGTGCTCGCCGGGATCGGGTTCGGCGGCTTGTGAGCCTCGACCGCGCCGCGTTCATCCGCGCCCAGACGCGTCTTTTCGCCCCGCCGCTGGTTCCCGAGATCGTGCTGCATCTGGCCGCGCGCGCGACCGACCTGTGGGAGGCGACCGAGGCGAAGCTCGAGGCGACCGGCCTGCCGCCGCCCTATTGGGCCTTCGCGTGGCCGGGCGGCCGGGCCCTCGCGCGCCTGCTGCTCGACCGGCCGGAACTTGCGCGAGGAAAGCGCGTGCTCGATTTCGCCGCCGGCTGCGGGATCGCGGGCATCGCTGCGGCGAAATGCGGGGCTGCCCGCGTCACCACCAGCGAGATCGACGCCTTCGCCGGCATGGCGATGGAACTCAACGCCGCCGCGAACGGCGTGGCGCTCGACGTGCGCCTCGACGACGTGACCGCCCTCGACCCGCCGCCCGCCTTCGACCTGATCCTCGCCGGCGACGTTTTCTACGAAAGGCCGATGGCCGACAGGATCTGGCCGTGGCTGCAGGCCCGCAAGGCGGCGGGGGCCGTCGTCCTTGTCGCCGATCCGGGGCGTGCCTATTTGCCGGGCAGCGGGCTTGCCGAGATCGCGTGCTACGACGTGCCGACCGATCTCGACCTCGAGGACCGCACGATCCGCACGACGCGCGTGCTGTCGGTCGAGTAGGGCGCCGACGTGGCGCAAGCGCCACAGGTGCGGCGAAAGAATCGCGCGCCGCACCGATGCGCTCTGGCGACTCGGACGCGCGCACCTCTATAGTCGTGTCGATGGCAGCTTCCTCGGAACTCTACGAACGCATCTACAGGCTCTTCACGGCCCCTGTCTCCGCGTTCGACTGCGGTGCCCGCTGTGCCGCGCACAATGGCGGCACGCCGGTCTGCTGCTCGACCGACGACGCGATCCCGATCGTCGACAGCCAGGAATGGGCGCTGCTGAAGTCCCGCACCGACCTGTGGCGCGAATACGTGATCGCCGACAAGGCGACGCAGAAGGAACTTTCCGACCTGCACCATGACTGCACGGCGGTCGAGTGCAAGGGGGCCGCGTTCTGCGAGCGCGACAACCGCTCGCTCTCGTGCCGCACCTTCCCGTTCTTCCCCTACATCTCGCGCGAGGGCGATTTCCTCGGCATGTCCGTGTTCTGGACGTTCGAGGACCGCTGCTGGGTCCAGTCGCAGCTCCAGATCGTCAATCTGCGCTTCCTCGGCGAGTTCGTCGCGGCCTACGAGATGCTGTTCGAGGTCGACCGCGACGAATTCACCGCCAACCGCGACCATTCGGCCAACATGCGCCGCGTGTTCGCGCGCCGGAATCGCCCGCTCCCGCTGCTCGGGCGCGACGGCAGGCTCTACAAGGTCACGCCGCGCGAGCACGCCATCGTGCCCGCGCGCTTCGCCGAATTCGGCCGCTGGGGCTTCTACAAGGACGAGGCGGCGGCGGCACCCGCCCCCAACTGGGCGGCGGTCGATCCCGCCTCGCTCGAAGGGCTCGACCTGCCGACGCAGGCGCAGGCAGCGGACTAGGCGTACAGGAACGTCCCCAGCACGACCCAGCGCGCGGCCTTCGGCCCCTTGCCTTCGAGCGGCGTGGTGTAATGCCAGAAGGGCAGGCGATAGGCGGTGATGCCGCCGGCCACCGCGATGTCGACCGTTTGGGTCAGGTGGCCGTCTTTCGCATAGACGAGAAGCTGGCGCGCGGCACCGCCACCCGCGAACGTCAGATGCAGGTCGAAATAGCCGTCTTTCGCGCGCGGCTCTTCGGGATGGTGGTCGGTGTGCGGCCCCGCATAGTCGCCGGGGCCGTAGCGCAGCACCTGCCGGCCGAATGCCGGATCGAGGGCGTGGCCCGCGAGCTTCGCGGCGAACGCGATGTAGCTTTCCGAACGCAGCATGGCGGTCAAGCCGATCTCCCCGGCGACCGCCGCCGCCTTCGTGCGCGCGGCGTCGATGTCGGCGGTCGACACGCGCACGGTCTTCGGCAGTCGCTCCTGGTAGTTGCGCGTCTGGCCGGTGATGGATTCCGGCGGGATCGCGCGTGCCATCGGCTTCACGACGGGGCCGAGTGCGCGTTCGAGCAGCGCGAAGGCGGCCTTCGCCTTCGCCGGATCGATAAGGCCCGGATCGGCGAAGAACGGGTCGGCCGGCGGGCCGGAAAAGCGGCGGCCGCGGACGTTCAGCAGGTCGGCGAATTCGGCGGGGAAGCGGCGCATGGCGGCACCGGTTGTCGCAAGCCCGGCAGCGGCTTGCAAGCGACCGCTCGGCCTATATAGTCCCGGTCATGCCCTACGCCTCGCTGCGCGACTTCATCGACCGCCTGGAAAAGACCGGCCGCCTCGTGCGGGTTTCCGAACCCGTCTCGACCGTGCTGGAGATGACCGAGATCCAGACCCGCCTGCTTGCCGAAGGCGGGCCGGCCGTGCTGTTCGAAAAGCCGGTGAAGGCGGATGGCTCGATCTCGCCGATCCCCGTGCTCGTCAACCTGTTCGGCACGGTCGAGCGCGTGGCCTGGGGCATGGATCGCGAGCCGCACCAGCTGAAAGAGGTGGGCGAGACGCTCGCCTTCCTGCGCCAGCCGCAGCCGCCGGAAGGCTGGCGCGAGGCGCTGGAACTGGTCCCGCTCGCCAAGACCGTGCTGTCGATGAAGCCGTCGACGCGCAGCTTCGGCACGGCCCCGTGCCACGAGATCGTGCTGACCGGCGACGACATCGACCTTGCCCGCCTGCCGATCCAGACCTGCTGGCCGGGCGAGCCCGCCCCGCTGATCACCTGGCCCTTGGTCGTCACGAAGGGCCCGAGCGGCAGCCGCGAGGACGGGTTCAATCTCGGCATCTACCGCATGCAGCTGACGGGGAAGAACACCACGCTGATGCGCTGGCTCAAGCATCGCGGCGGCGCCCAGCAGCACCAGCGCTGGAAGAAGGCGGGCAAGCGCGAACCGTTCCCGGCCGCCGTCGTGCTGGGTGCGGATCCCGGCACGATCCTGGCGGCCGTCACGCCGGTCCCGGACACGCTGTCGGAATACCAGTTCGCCGGCCTGCTGCGCGGCAAGCGCGTCGATCTCGTCGACTGCAAGACCGTGCCGCTGAAGGTGCCGGCGGAAGCCGAGATCGTGCTCGAAGGCCATGTCAGCCTCGACGACTATGGCGACGAAGGCCCCTATGGCGATCACACCGGCTATTACAATTCGGTCGAGAAGTTCCCGGTCTTCACGATCAGCGCCATCACGATGCGCCGCGATCCGATCTACCTCTCGACCTTCACCGGCCGGCCGCCGGACGAACCCTCGGTGCTGGGCGAAGCGCTCAACGACGTGTTCGTGCCCTTGCTGCGCCAGCAGTTCCCCGAGATCGTCGATTTCTGGCTGCCGCCGGAGGGCTGCTCCTACCGCATCGCCGTCGTTTCGATGAAGAAGGCGTATCCGGGCCACGCCAAGCGCGTGATGATGGGCGTGTGGAGCTATCTGCGCCAGTTCATGTACACGAAGTGGGTGATCGTCGTTGACGACGACATCGACGCGCGCGACTGGAAGGACGTCATGTGGGCGATGTCCACGCGCATGGACCCGGCGCGCGACGTGACGCTCGTCGAAGGCACGCCCATCGACTATCTGGATTTCGCCAGCCCCGAAAGCGGGCTCGGCTCCAAGATCGGCCTCGACGCCACCAACAAATGGCCGCCCGAGACGCACCGCGAATGGGGCGAGAAGATCCGCATGGACGAGGACGTCGTGCGCGCCGTTACCGAGAAGTGGTCGAAGCTCGGCCTGCCGGGGACCGGCAAGGCGATCTGGAAGTGACGGGGTTGTCCCGGGCATCCACGCCTTGGGTTGCGGCAAAGTCGTGGATGGCCGGGACGGGCCCGGCCATGACGGCTCTATTGGTCTTTCTCCTGCTTCCGTCGCTGTCGAATGCCGCCGACATCTCGCGCATGGGGCCGGTGCTCGACGTGCAGGGGATCGTCGAGGGCGACGTGATGCTGGCGGGCGGGCGCATCGGCGTGGAAGCCGAGATCGCGGGCGATCTGGTGCTGGCGGGGGCCACGATCGGTGTCGGTGCGGCCACGACGGTTGCGCGCAACGCCTTCGTGTTCGGCGATGCCGTCGCGATGGGCGGGCAGTATGCCCAGCGCGTCTGGGTCGTTGGCA
>JBIKWI010000168.1:0-7533 GCA_044356395.1 Tagaea sp.
GTGCGGCCGTGGCTGGGCATGACGGTCGAGGCGGTGCGCGGCCGGCTGTTCGTCGTGCGCGTGACGCCGGACGGGCCGGCGGAAAAGGCCGGCATCAAGCGCGGCGACGTGGTCGTTTCGGTCAAGGGCATGCGACCGGACACGCTCGACGAGCTGTTCCGTGCGCTCTGGGCGCAGGGGCCGGCCGGAACGACGCTGGAGTTCGACCTGCTGCAGGACGGCGCCGTGAAGAAGATGGCCGTGCCGTCCGCCGACCGGCGCACGCACCTCAAGCTCAGGTCGTCGCTTTAGAAAGCCAGCTCAGCCGAGGCTGAGAAAACGCCGCTGCAGCCAGGCCGAGGCGAGACCCAGCACGATCCAGAACGCGGCCGCGGTCCCCAGCGAGGCGAGCGCGAACTGCTGGGCGAGTGCCGCCGGCAATCCGCCTTCGCCCAAGGTGCCAGACTGCGCGAGCAGGCCGATCAGGCCGTGCGCTTCGCCCGGTGCGCCGATCAGGTGGGGGGCCGCGACCAGCGCCACGCCGAGCAGCCAGTCGGTCGTGCGCCGGCCGAGGACCGCGAGCACGATTCCGCTCAGTGTGGCCGCTGCCGTGGCCAGCCACCAGACCTGACGGGCGAAAATGTCGCCTTCGGCCATGCCCGGCAGAGCCGGTGCAAGCCCCATTGCCGGCGCGAACGAGAACGTCAGGAAGCCGAAAAGCCCCACCAGCGCGCCGACCCGCCAGTCGAGCCGCGTGGCGCGCAGGCTGCGCAGGATCAGAAGCGCGCCGTTCGCGAGCAGGCCGAAACCGACGCCGGCAAGGATGTTGAAGACGACAGACCAGCCGGCGCGCGCCAGACCCTCGGGCGACCAGGCTTCGTCCGCTTCGGCGGCGGCGTCGAGCACCTCGAACGTCTCGGCCTGCGCGATCAGCGGCCAGACTCCGACGGCCTGCACGGCCGCGGCGAGAAGCCCTGCGACGAGACCGGCCAGCAGGCCGACCCAGAGGAGACGCGAGACCATTTCAGGAGCGCCCGCTCAGTGGCAGGGGAACGCGAAGCTGTGGCGCGAGTCGTGTGCGGCATTGTGGATCTCCATCGCGCCGGCGAAACCGACCCCGGCGACGACGAAGGCGCCGAACGCCATCGCGACGAGGGCTGCCGTCACGGCGCGCGCGCGGACCTGCGCCGAAGGTTCGAGTGTCGTGGTCTGGTCGATCATGCGAGGCCCCCGGGAAACGGACCCCGAATTCCTAGCTGGTCGCGCCGTCTCCGCGCAAGGGCGGCATTGAAACCCGGCGTCCGGCGGCTTCGGGACGGGCCAGGCCGGCATGGGTGCGGGCAAATCCGTCGATTCGCGCCTGATCCGCCGGTGCAAAGGGCACCGACCGGCGTCCTACAATGTCGACATGCAGCGACAGGAACTCGACCGTGGCGGCGATCCTGCCGGTCGAAGCGTTGCGCATCGTATGGAAATAGTGGATGCGCTTGGCATCGGCCGCGAGCAGCACGGTCTCGACCGCCAGCGTCTCGCCGGGCTTGAGTTCGCCCAGATAGCGGATATGCCCCTCGACCGCGAAGAACGACCGGCCCGACCGGCGGCGCCACGCCTCGCCGAAATCCATCGCTTCGAAGAACGTGTCGGTCGCGTTGTCGAACGCGAGCACGTAGTAGGCGACGTTCATGTGGCCGTTATAGTCGATCCACTCGGGCCGCACGGGCTCGGCGTGACGGTCGAACGGGACCGGGAAATCGGGAAGAGCGGTCATCGCGCGCACCCTAGCCTAACGGGCGGCGCGCGCACCACCGCCATGCTATCGTCGCGCGGCGATGCCGGTCCGCTTCCTCGAATTCCTCAACGCGCGCGCCTCGGCGATCCTGGCCTCGTGCCTGTTCGTCGGCATCGCGATTCCCGATCTTGCCGCCCTGGCGCGGCCCGTGCTCGTGCCGGCCGTCACGTTCCTGCTCGCTTCGGCGATCCTGCGGATGGACTGGGCGCGGCTGGCCGAGCCGCTGCGCCGGCCCTTGCCGGTCGTGCTGCTGACGTTCCTGCTGATGGTCGCGATACCGGTGCTGGCGGCCTGGGTCGTGTCGCTCGTCCCGCTGCCCGAGGGGCTGCGCGTCGCCATCCCGCTGTTCGCGACCGCCCCGATGCTCGTCTCGGTCACGGCCTATGCGCTGATGCTGGGCCTCGACGCGCGGCTGGCGCTGGTCCTGCTGGTCGCGACGTGCCTGGCGCTGCCGGTCGTGCAGCCGCCGCTGGCGGCCTGGCTGCTCGGCATCGACATCGAGATCGGTGCCGCTGCCCTGATGATGCGTCTTGCGGCACTGGTCGGTGGCGCCTTCGCGGCGGCGTGGCTCGTCCGCCGGATGCTGGGCGACGCGGCCGTGCGCCGCTATGACGGGGCGATCGGCGGGATCGGCGTGCTGGTGCTCGTCCTGTTCGCCTTCGGCGCCGTCGACGGCCTGGCCGAACGGCTGCGCGAGTCGCCGTCGCAGGTCGCGCTGTTCGTCGCGGCCGCCTTCGTGACGAATTTCGGCCTGCAGGGCCTTGCCGCGCTTCTGCTGGTTCCGCTCGAACGCCTGTCCGGCCTGACCCGGGCGCAGACGCTGGCCGCGTCGCTCGCCGCGGGCAACCGCAACTTCGCGCTGCTGATCGGCGCCATGGGCGTGCCCACGCAGTCCGACCTGTTCCTGTTCTTCACGTGCGTGCAGTTCCCGATCTACATGATCCCGGCCCTGCTCGGGCCGCTCTATAGGCGCGCGATGCGCTAGACCGGGACGTTGTCGATGAGCCGCACGTCGCCGAGCCAGGCGGCGGCGAAAACCCGGGCCGGCTGGCCGCGCGCGGGCGCCAGCGTCTCTGGGTGGCGCAGTTCCAGATAGTCGACGGGCGCGAATCCGCTTGCGGACAGCGATGCGCGCATCGCGGCAAGCAGCGGCGCGGGGTCGGCGCCGGCGGCGACCTTCCGCGCGAGTTCCACCATCGCGCGATGGAGCATCGGCGCCTTCGCGCGCGCGTCCGGCGACAGCCGCGCGTTGCGCGACGACATCGCAAGCCCGTCGGCCTCGCGCACGGTCGGGCAGCCGACGATCTCGACGGGAATGTCGAGATCGCGCACGAGGCGCTTCACGACCAGAAGCTGCTGGTAGTCCTTTTCGCCGAACATCGCCACGTCCGGCAGACACTGGAGCAGCAGCTTCGTGACGACCGTCGCCATGCCCGAGAAATGCCCGGGACGTGCCGCACCGCACAAGCAGTCGGTCAGCCCCTTCACGTCGACGCGCGTGGCATGGCCTTGCGGATACATCTCGCCGACAGGCGGGATGAAAGCGCCATGCGCCCCGGCCGCCTCCAGCATCGCGACATCGGCCGCTTCCATGCGCGGATACTTTGCAAGGTCCTCCGTCGGACCGAACTGCGTGGGATTGACGAAGATCGACGCGACGACGCGGTCCGCCCGCGCCAGACCGGCCGAGACGAGCGAGATGTGCCCGGCATGCAGGGCGCCCATCGTCGGCACGAGGGCGACGCGCGCGCCCTCGTGCCGCCACGCCGCGACCTGCGCGCGCAGCGCGGCGACCGTCGGGAAGACCGCCGTCATACGCTGAAGTACTTCGCCTGCGGATGGTGGAGCACGATGGCCGACGTGCTCTGTTCGGGATGGAGCTGCCACTCGTCGGACAGCGAGATGCCGATCTTCGGCGCGTCGAGCAGTTTCAGGATCTGCTCCTGGTCGGCAAGGTTCGGGCACGCCGGGTAGCCGAACGAGTAGCGCGAGCCGCGATAGCCCTGCTGCAGCATCTTGTCGATGTCGCGGTCGTCTTCGCCGGCAAAACCCAGCTCGGCACGGATGCGCTTGTGGACGTACTCGGCGAGCGCCTCGGCCAGTTCCACGCCCAGCCCGTGCAGGTAGAGATAGTCCTGGTAGCGGTTCTCGGCGAACCATTCGCGCGCCACGTCGGACGCGCGCTGGCCGACCGTGACGACCTGCAGGCCGATCACGTCGAGCTCGTTGGCCGTGCGGTCGCGGAAGAAGTCGGCGATGCACAAGCCGCCCTCTCGGCCCTGCCGCGGAAAGGCGAAGCGCGCCACCTCCTTCGTGCCGCCCTCGTCGACGAGCACGACGCTGTCGCCTTCGGCGTAGCAGCGCCAGTAGCCGTAGACCGCCTGCGGCTTCAGGATCGCGTCGGCCTCGACCATGTCGAGCATGCGCTTGAGAATGGGCTTGAGTTCGAGAGCCGCCCACGCCTTGTATTCGTCGAGGCTCTTGCCCGCCTTCCGGAAGCCCCACTGGAACTGGTAGAGCATCCGCTCGTTGAGATACGGGATCAGCGTCTTGACCGGCACGTGGTCGAGCGTGCGCGGACCCCAGAACGGCGGAGCCGGGATCGGCGCCTTGGCCGCAAGCTCGGCCCGGCGCAGCTTCAGTTCCTCGACGTCGACGGGCCGCATCGGGCGCGCTTCGGCCGCCTCGCCCAGCTTGCGCGTCGTGTTCGACGGCCGGCCGGCACGCTTGGTCTGGATGGTCTTGAGATGCCCGTCGATCTGGTGCGTGACGACCTTGTCCATGAGGTCGAGCCCGTCGAACGCGTCGGACGCATAGGCGACGCGGCCCGCCCCGTAGGCGGCCACGCAGTCTTCCTCGACGTATTTGCGCGTGAGGGCCGCACCGCCCAGCAGGACGGGCACGTCGAGCCCCTCGCGGGTCATCTCCTCGAGATTTTCGCGCATCACGACGGTCGACTTCACGAGCAGGCCCGACATGCCGATGCAGTCCGCCTTGTGCTCCTTGGCCGCCGACACGATGTTGGCGATGGGCTGCTTGATGCCGAGATTGACGACCTTGTAGCCGTTGTTCGTCAGGATGATGTCGACGAGGTTCTTGCCGATGTCGTGCACGTCGCCCTTGACCGTGGCGAGAACGATCGTGCCCTTCTGCTGGCCCTCGACGCGCTCCATGAACTTCTCGAGATAGGCGACGGCCGCCTTCATCGTCTCGGCCGACTGCAGCACGAAAGGAAGCTGCATCTTGCCCGAGCCGAACAGCTCGCCGACCACCTTCATGCCGTCGAGCAGGAAGGTGTTGATGATGTCGAGCGGCTTGTGGCTTTTCATCGCCAGCGCGAGGTCGTCCTCGAGGCCGGGCTTGTCGCCATCCACGATGCGCTGCTTGAGCCTGTCCTCGACCGCCTCGTGGCGCTTGCGCGCGACCTTCGCCTCGCCCTTGCGGTTCTCGAAGAGCGCGATGAAAGCCTGCAGCGGATCGTAACCCTCGCGCCGGCGGTCGTAGATCAGGTCCTCGGCGACCTTCGCCTCTTCCTCGGGGATCTTGTGGAGCGGCATGATCTTCGAATGGTGGACGATGGCGCCCGTCATGCCGCGCTTGACCGCATGGTCGAGGAACACGGAATTGAGCACGTGGCGGGCCGGCGGATTGAGGCCGAACGACACGTTCGAGAGGCCGAGCACGATCTGGCAGGCGGGCAGCTCGCGCGCGATCGCCTCGATCCCGTCCAGCGTTTCGACCGCAAGTCGCCGGTCGTCCTCGTTGCCGGTCGCGACCGTGAAGGTCAGCGGATCGATCATCAGGTCGGACTCGGGCAGGCCGAAGCGCCCGCACGCGAAGTCGCGCAGGCGGTGCGCGATGGCGAGCTTGGTCTTCATGTCCTTGGCCATGCCGGTCTCGTCGATCGTCAGCGCGATGACTGCCGTGCCGAAGCGACGCGCCAGTTCCATGCGCTTCTCGGCCGGCTCCTCGCCGTCCTCGAAATTGATCGAGTTGAGGATCGCCTTGCCGCCATAGAGCTTGAGCGCGCTCTCCAGCACGATCAGCTCGGTCGAATCGACCACGAGCGGCGCCGTCACCGAGCCGCGGAAGCGGCTGATGACCTCGCCCATTTCCTTGACCTCGTCGCGGCCGACGAAGGCGGTGCAGATGTCGAGCGCGTTGGAGCCTTCGCGCACCTGTTCGCGCGCCATGTCGAGGCAGCCTTCCCAGTTGCCCTCTTCCTGGAACTTGCGCCACGCGCGCGAGCCGTTGGCGTTGCAGCGCTCGCCGATCGAGAAATACGCGTTCTCCTGACGCAGCGGCACCTGATGGTAGAGCGAGGCGACCGACGGAACCCAGACCGACTTGCGCGCCTTGGGTGCGGGCCGGTGGCTTCCGCCGCTGGCCCGACGGCGCAGCATCGCGTTCAATGCGGCGATGTGGCCGATGTCGGTGCCACAGCAGCCGCCGACCATGTTGATGCCGTCCTCGGCGACGAAACGTTCGATCCACTTGGCCATCGCGTCGGGCGTGAGCGGATAGTGCGTCTTGCCGTCGACCAGTTCGGGAAGGCCGGCGTTGGGCTGCACGGTGATCGTGCCAGTCCAGTTCTCGGCGATCCACTTGACGTGCTCGGCCATCTCCTGCGGACCTGTCGCGCAGTTGAGGCCGATCGAATGCACGTCCATCGCGTGGATGACGGTCGCCGCGGCGGCGATGTCGGCGCCCACGAGCAGCGTGCCGGTCGTCTCGACCGTGACCTGCACCATCAGCGGCACGTCGCGCCCGTATTCGAGGCGCGCGCGCTTGGAGCCGTTGATGGCGGCTTTGATCTGCAGCGGGTCCTGGCAGGTCTCGATCAGGATGCCGTCGCAGCCGCCGTCGACCAGGCCGCGCGCCTGGATATAGAGCGCGTCCTCGAGCGACTGGTAGTCGATATGGCCAAGCGTGGGCAGCTTGGTGCCGGGCCCGATCGAACCCAGCACGAAACGCGGGTTGCCGTCCTTCTTCGCGAAGGCTTCCGCCTCCTCGCGCGCGTATTCGACGGCGAGCTTGTTGATCTCGTGCGCCTTGTCGCCGAGCTGGAACTCCTCGAGCGTGATGGGCGAGCCGCCGAACGTGTTGGTCTGCACGACGTCGGAACCGGCTTCCAGGTACGAGCGCGCGATGGAGCGCACGATGTCGGGTCGCGAGAGCACCAGCACCTCGGTGCAGTTCTCCTTGCCCCAGTAGTCGCGCTCGACGTCGAGCGTCATCGCCTGCACGCGGCTGCCGGTACCGCCGTCGCACAGCAGCACGCGGTCCTTGAGGGTATCCAGAAGATGGGGGCGCATGGCGTTCGTTCCTTCAGGCGGCTTTCACGGCATTCGCGACGGGCCGCAGGCCCAGCACGTGGCAGATCGAATAGGCGAGGTCGGCGCGGTTGAGCGTGTAGAAGTGGAAGGCCGACACGCCGTGCGCCTGCAGCCGGCGGCACTGCTCGGCCGCCACCATCGCGGCGACGAGGCGGCGCGTGTCGGGATCGTTGTCGAGCCCGTCGAACAGGTGCGCCATCCACAGCGGCACGGAAGCCCCGCACATCTTCGAGAACTTCACGACCTGGCCGAAATTCGTCACCGGCAGGATGCCCGGCACGATCTCGGCCCGGATGCCGCGTGCCGCGCAGCGGTCGCGATAGCGCAGGTACACGTCGGTATCGAAGAAGTATTGCGTGATCGCGCGCGTTGCGCCGGCATCGAGCTTCGCCTTGAGGAAGTCGAGATCCGCTTCCGGCGAGGGCGCGT
>JBIKWI010000169.1:0-7359 GCA_044356395.1 Tagaea sp.
GTCGCGCTTCGGCAAGGGGGCCATCGAAGGCGTCGCCGGCCCGGAATCCTCAAACAACGCGGCGGCCGCCGGTGCGATGGTGCCGATGCTGGCGCTGGGTGTCCCGGGATCGGGCACGACGGCGATTATCCTGGGCGCCCTCATCATGTTCGGTATCCGCCCGGGGCCGGAACTATTCGACAAGAACGCCGAGCTGGTCTGGACCGTCATCGCCAGCATGTATATCGGCAACGCGATCCTGCTGGTCATGAACCTGCCGTTGGCCGGGCTTTTCGCGCAGCTGCTGCGGGTGCCGTATTCGTGGCTCTATCCGCCGATCTTGGCGTTGTGCGTGGCGGGCGTCTATTCGCAGGCGAACTCGATCGAGGATGTCTGGATGCTCGTCGGCTTCGGGGCACTGGGCTGGGCCATGATGCGGTACGACTGGCCGGCGGCGCCGATGATCCTGGGCCTCGTGCTGGGAACGATCTTCGAGAACTCCTTGCGCCAGTCGATGACACTTTCGCACGGAAGCGTCGGGATATTCTTTACGCGGCCGATCTCCGCGACGCTGCTCGCCTGCGCCCTGATTGCTGTCATGGCGCCCCTTGCGATGCGGATCTACGGTCGTCGACTCCCGACCTGACAAGCAGCGACGACCGGTCATGCCTGCCGAAGCTCCGGCACGCGCGCGCCGGACGCGGATGCCGTCGTTCAGCGTATTTTCGCGTTAGTCTTAAATACACAAATAGTGGGCTAGACAAATAGACGGTCACGTCGTGGGTCCGCGCCGCCTGACGCGCCGCACAGGATAGGGCCGTCTGCCGGGAATGCCGGCGGTCCGTAGAATCAGGGCTTGCCGCAGGAGCAGCATGCAATGCAGGCCGCGACACTGATGGCCCTTGCGGAGAATATCGGGCTCCTCGCCCTCGCGGCATCTTCGATATTCGTCATCGTAACGAAATTCGGACTCCGGCCGCGCAGCCAGCTCCAGAAACTCGCGTTCGGACTGGTTCTCGGCGCCATCTCGATCGTCGTCGTGCAGGTTCCGGTTCCTGGACCGATGGGTGCCACTTTCGACACTCGGGCGGCACCCATCGTGCTGGCAGGCGTGTTCGCGGGCCCGCTTGGCAGCGCGCTTGCCGCCGGGCTTGGCGCCGTGGCGCGCTACAATGTCGGCGGACCCGCAGCGATCGGCGGTGCGGCAAGCTTCCTGTTCTAAGCGATTGCCGGAATCGCCTTTGCCCGCGCGATGCGGCATCGCCCGACCGGCTAGATCGGCATCGCGCGATTTGCGGCCCTTGCAGTGCTCGCGACGGTCGCGGTCCTGCCGTCGTTCTTCATCGGACAGACGGTCGAGCGCGGGATCAGCATCCTCGGGCGGTTCTGGCATGTGCTGGCATTGGGAAACCTGATCGGAATCGTGCTTCTCGGCTGTCTTCTCGAACAGATGCTGGCCGTCGTCGACGAACGCGACCGCCGGAAGATCGCCAACCAGACCTCGATACTCGCCCGCCAGATCGCGTCGATCGGCGTCTGGAACTACGACATCGGTGCCGGGCGGCTCGGCTGGGACGCGATCACGCACCGGATCATGGGAACCGATCCGGAAAAATTCGAGGTGACGTTCGATGCCTATCGGGCCCTTGTCCACGAAGACGATGTCGGGCGCGTTGCCGAGGCCTTCAGGCGCGCGCGCGATTCCTCTTCCATCCTCAAGATCGGATACCGGATCCGCCGGCCATCCGGCGAGGTTCGAAACGTCACGACCTTCGCCGACTTCATCGGCGGCGAGCCGGGTCACCCGGAACATGCCGTCGGCGTGACGATCGACATGACGGACGAGGAGAATCTCCGCGCGGAACTGGCCTTGAAGAGCCTGGCGGTCGATTCCGCGACGTGCGGCATCGTCGTCGCCGAAGCGGACGGCGACCATCCGATCGTCTATGCCAACAGCCATTTCTTCGAACTTACAGGCTACACACGACACGACATCGTGGGGCGCAACTGCCGCTTCATGGCCAGGGATATCGGGCCTCAGGCGGCTTCGGGCGAGATCCGGAACGCGCTGGCTGCGGGCACGTCCTGCGAAGTCACGATCCGCAACCGTCGCAAGGACGACAGCCTTTTCTGGAACCGGCTAAGGATCTCCCCGATCCGGAACGACCGGGGGCGCGTCACGCATTTCATCGGGATCCAGCAGGACATCACCGAACAGGTCGAGGCGAGTCTCGCGGTCCTCGAAACGCGCGACCAGCTTCGCGCGATCCTCACGTCGGCGCCGGACGCGATCTTCACGGTCGACGGCGACCGGCGCATAGCGATGTTCAATGCCGCCGCCGACAGGCTTTTCGGCTGGTCCCGCGCCGAGATCCTCGGCCGTCCGGTCGACGTACTCGTTCCGGACGACGCTTCGCCCGCCGACCGCGCGTTCGTCGAAAGCTGCTTCCGGGATCCGGAACCGCGCGCGGCGAAGACCCCTCCTGCCGGAACCATACGGATGTGCCGGCGCGACGGCACGGCGTTCCCGGCGAGGGTCTCTCTGTCGCGCTACGAGTATCGGGGGCACCCGGAAGTGGCGGCGATCGCGCAGGACATGAGCGAGATAGACTTCGCGAACGAGAAGCTCACCCAGATGGCGAGCCGGCTCGCCGAACAGCTCAGGATCGCGCAGGAGGCAAGCGAGGCGAAGACGCGGTTCCTCGCGAATATGAGTCACGAGCTGCGCACGCCCCTCAATGCGGTAATCGGCTTCTCCGAGCTCATCTTGAATCTCGGGGTCGGGAACATCGGCGGCGCCAAGACCGAGGCCTATATCGCCGACATCCGCCGGAGCGGAATGCATCTTCTCGATCTGGTCAACGACATTCTGGATCTGGCGAAAATCGAGAACGGCGCGTTCCAGTTCCAGATCGAACCGCATGCCGCCGCGGAAATGATCGAGCAGGCGCTCGATTTCGTCCAGCCGATCGCGAAGAACCACCGGATCTTCCTTTCGCACGACATCGCGTGCGCGACGCGCGTCCTGTGCGACCGCCGTGCCATGCAGCAGTGCCTGCTCAATCTCCTGTCGAATGCGATCAAGTTTTCGCCGGCGGGCCAGTCCGTCACGGTCTCGGTCCGCGGCGATTCCCGCCGCGCCCGATTCGTCATGCCGACAAGGGGCCCGGCATCGCATCGGACGTGCTGGAGAACATCGGGCGACCCTTCGTGCGCGCCACGCGACCGGATGTCGCCAGCAGGGAGGGCACGGGACTCGGGTTGGCGATCACGCGCCGACTGGTTGAAGGGCAGGGGGGGCAGTTCGGGATCGAGACGCAACTGGGCTGCGGAACATCCGTGACCATCGACATGCCGACCGAGATCGCGGACGACGCGGCGGCCTGAAATGGATGTGGACGGTCAATCGCCGGATCTCGGGCGTCCGACGAGCGAAGCGCCGGCACCTGCCGGCATCGCGAGGAAGGCGATGCTGGAAAGAGCCGCAATGCCGCCAGAAACCCAGAAGGCGTAGCCGAACTCGGCGGCGGTCAGCGCTCCCGATGCCGAACGGTGCGTGGCCCAGTCGAGCACGAGGGCCGCGAGCGCGATCCCGATCGAACCGGACAGTTCCTGCAGCACCGCCACGAAGGTCGTCGCGCGGGCCATGTCGCCCGGCGCTATGTCGGCGAACAGCACGACGTTCGAGCTCGTGAACTGCAGCGAGCGCGAGAACCCGCCGGCGAGCAGGAGGGCCAGTATCGCCGCCGCCGGCATTCCGGCCCAGAACAGAGCCGGCAGCGCGACGAACGCAGCCGCAAGCACGCCATTGGCGACGAGAACGCGGCGGAAGCCGACGGCACGCAGGATGCGCGGCGCGACGAGTTTCATCGAGAAGGCGCCGACGCCGGTCGCGAAGGTCAGCGTGCCGCTCGCGAACGCGCTCATCCCGAAGCCGACCTGCAGCAGCAGCGGCAACAGAAAGGGCGTTGCGCCCGCCCCGACGCGGAACAGGAATCCGCCGATGACCCCGATGCGGAACGTCACGATACGCAGGAGTCGGAGGTCGATGACCGGGTTCTCGGCTATCAGCGCATGGCGGCAATAGACCGCGATCAGGAGCAGGCCGACGCCACACGACAGGCCCGCCATCCAGGCCGGAATCCGGTCGAGACCGAAAATCGTCACTCCGGTAAGTGTGAGTGCGAGCCCCGGACCGATCAGCAGGAAACCGCGCAGGTCGAAAGCAGATCCGGCATCGGCGCGGATCTGCGGCAGCAGGCGACGCGCGAGCAGGACCCCTGCGGCCGTCAGCGGCAGGTTGATCCAAAAAATCCACGGCCATGTGAGGTAGGTCGCGAAGAACCCGCCGACCGGTGGACCGACGATGGGCCCCAGCAGCGAAGGCATCGACAGGATCGCCAGTGCTCCGACCAGCTCCGCCTTGGGCACGGAGCGCAGCACCACGAGGCGCGCGACCGGGATCATCATGGCGCCGCCAGCACCCTGCACGACGCGCGCGGCGATCAGCGTCCACAGGCCCTCCGACATCGCGCAGCCGGCGGAACCGAGCGCGAACACGCCCATCGCCCAGCAGAAGACGGTGCGGGTTCCGAACCGGTCGGCGATCCAGCCCGATGCGGGAACAAACACCGCGAGCGAGACGAGGTACGACGTCAGCGCGAGTTTCAGGACGACCGGGTCGGTATCGAAGTCCTTCGCCACCGTGACGAGAGCCGTCGACAGGACGGTCGAGTTCAGGTTCTCGACGAACAGCGCCGTTGCGGCGATCAGCGGAACGATGCGCGTCGAGCGACGGAGGGTGCGGGTATCTTCCTCGGTGGTCATGCCTGCATTGTCGATCCTGCCGCGCATCCGTTCAAGCGCAGGCGCGCGACGCGCGCATGGCTGTCCGTCCGCCCGCATCTGTTGCCTCCGGGGCGGAGATCTCTAGTGTAGACAGGCCCGTACTCCGTCTCCGACCGACAGGTAGACCAAACGCGATGTTCGACAGCCTGAAGGGTGGCCCGAGACCGCAAGGGTGGCGCAGCGACGCGACATTCGTCGGCACGCTCGGCATGCTGCTCGCCATCACGCCGATGGCCGTCGACATGTATCTGCCTGCGCTCCCGACGATCGGACGGGCACTCGCCGCCGACCAGGATCGTGTCCAGCTGTCCCTGTCGGGTTTCTTTTTCGCCTTCGCGATCGGCCAGCTCGTCTGGGGGCCCATCGGCGACCGGTATGGCCGGCGTGGCCCGAGCCTGATCGGTCTCCTGCTGTTTGTCGCGGGCAGCGCCGGCTGCTGGCTCGCCGAAGACGCGCTGGCACTTGCCGGATGGCGCGTCGTGCAGGCGTTGGGTGCCTCGGCGGCGACCGTCCTTGCCCGCGCGATGGTACGCGACGTCTTCGACAAGGACCGGAGTGCCAGCGTGCTGTCGCTGATGATGCTGGTGATGGGGGCAGCACCGATGCTGGCGCCCGTCGTCGGCAGCCAGATCCTGAAGATCGCCGACTGGCGCGCGATCTTCGTGGTGCTCGGGCTGCTCGGTCTGTTGCCGCTTGTCCCTTTGTGGCGTCAGCCCGAGACGCTGCCGGCAGCGCGTCGGCGCTCGGCCGGTGCCGCGTCGGTCGCGGGCGCCTATATGCGGCTGCTGCGGGACGGACGCTATCTGGGATATGTCGCGGCCGGCTCGGGGATACTGGGGGCCATGTTCGCCTACATTTCCGGTACGCCGTACGTCTATATCGAGATTTTCGGCGTCGGCCCGGACATGTTCAGTCTCCTGTTCGGCCTCAACGTCGCGGGCATGATGGCGGCAAGCTACCTCAACAGCCGGCTGGCACTGCGCTATGGCAGCGACCGGGCGATGCGCATCGGGCTGGTCGCGTCCGTGGGTTTCGCGGCCGTACTGCTCGCCGCCGGCATCACCGGCGCTTTCAGGCTCGCCGGGATCGTCGTGCCGTTGTTCCTTTTCTTGGCCTGCATGGGTCTCATCGGGGCCAACGCGATGGCAGGCGCGCTCGCCGATCATCCGCAGATCGCGGGCGCCGCCTCGGCACTTGCGGGATTCACGCAGTTTGTGGTCGGCGCCGTCGCCGGCCTGCTGGTCGCTGGCCTTGCCGACGGCACGCCCGTGCCGATGTGCGCCACGATCTTCGTTCTGGCCCTCGGCGGCTGCAGCCTCAATTTCCTGCTCGTGAAACCGGCTCGTGACGGCTAGAAATCTGCGATGCCGAAACTTGCCGCGAACCTCTCGTTCCTCTACCAGGACCGGCCATTCATTGACCGGTTTGCCGCCGCGGCCGCAGACGGCTTCCGCGGCGTCGAGTTCCTTTTTCCCTACGACTTCGCCGCCGAGGCGCTGGCTGTCGCGGCGCGCAAGGCGGGCGTGCGTATCGTGCTGTTCAACCTCCCGCCGGGCGATTGGGCGCGCGGCGAGCGGGGCCTTGCGGCCCTTGCCGGACGCGAGAAGGATTTCGATGCGGCCCTCGAGCGCGCGCTCGACTATGCCGAGATACTCGATTGCCCGCGCATCCATGCGATGGCCGGGCGCGTCGACGACGGCGCGGATTTCGCCACGTACATGGCCAATCTGCGCAATGCCGCTGCCGTCGCCGCCGAACGTCGCCGGGCGCTGACGATCGAGCCGATCAACACGCGCGACATTCCCGGCTACTTCCTCAACCGGCAGGACGAAGCGCACTCGATCTGCAAGGCCGTAGGGGCCGCCAATCTCGGCGTACAGATGGACATGTACCATTGCCAGATCGTCGAGGGCGACGTCGCGCGCAAGATCGAGGCCTTCCTGCCAGGCGTGTCCCACATGCAGATCGCGGGCGTGCCCGACCGGCACGAACCCGACGAGGGCGAACTCAACTATCCCTACCTTTTCGATCTGATCGACCGGCTCGGCTATGCCGGCTGGATCGGCTGCGAGTACCGGCCGCGCGGTGACACGTCGGCCGGGCTTGGCTGGGCGCGGACCCATCTCGCGCGTTAGGGCCGCATAGGCGCCGGTCCCTGCGCCGTCCTACAACCGGCAGACTGCCAATCCGTCGCGACAGTTGCGGCGGGCCGGCAACGGGCGCAAGAATTGGCAACCCGGAATTTCCGAAAGTGAATGCGAGGCGATGAGCGGTCTGGAAATCGCGTTGGTCTGCGCCGTGATCGTCGCGACGTCGTTCCTGTCGGGGCTGTTCGGCATGGCGGGCGGGATGATCTTGATCGGCGTCCTGCTGTCGATGCTGCCCGTCCCCGCGGCGATGGCGCTGCACGCGGTCACGCAGATCGCGTCGAACGGCTGGCGCGCCGCCTTGTGGATCCGCCATGCCGATTTCAGGATCGCTGGCGTCTACATGATCGGCGCCTTCGCCATTCTGGGCGTATGGTCGATCTGG
>JBIKWI010000170.1:0-7350 GCA_044356395.1 Tagaea sp.
TCGACGGCGTGCTCGCGATGGGCCGCGTCGCCGACCGGCTGAAGGCCTTCCTCGACCGCTGAACGTCCCCGCTTGCGAAGGAGAAGCCGCCGGCCCTTCGAAGGCCGGCGGCTTTTTCGTGCGTGTCGATGCCTGACAAATACATAAGTGCGGGAAGATTATACAAATGTATTACAGACAATACTTTAGTATTTATTTTTAACGAAGGCATACGTAGTTTTTTGTCCATATAGAATTTAGAGTGCAGCCCTCGAATTCTTCGACGAGGGCTGGCGGTTGCGAAAGCTGATCGAGATTGCGGGCGGGGCTGTCTTGGCCTTCGTCCTCGTCCAGTCGGTCCCGCTCGACGCGCGCGATTTCCACGTGCGGCAGATCGACCGGCAATTCTCCGTCGAGGCGCTCGACGCCGGGATCGGCGACGAGGTCGAGTTCTGGAACGACGACAAGGTGGTCCACAACATCCTGTCGCGGTCGCCCGTCCAGCCCTTCGATCTCGGCTCGCAGAAGCCCGGCGACGTGCTGCGCATCCGCCTTGCGGCTGCCGGCGAGATCAAGGTCGAGTGCGCCATCCACCCGAGAATGAAGATGACGATCGCGGTCGCCCGCTAGGCGGCCCGATCGCGGATTCCGATCCAAAGAGGAGCATCATGTCGAAGAAGATCAAGCGGTCCCTCTCCCTTGCATTCGTCGCCGTCGGCATCGCCGCCTGTGCGGCCGGCGTCCCGATCGTCTCGGGAGCCGCCGACCAGAAGGCGCTGATGGACGGCTACCGGCGCGTCAAGGACATCCCGTTCGACAAGGACAACCCGTTCTCGAAGGAGAAGGCCGATCTTGGCTACAGGCTCTTCTTCGACAAGCGCCTGGGCTTCCAGGACGAGGTGTCGTGCGCGAGCTGCCACCTGCCCGCGCTGGGCTGGGGCGACGGCTTCGCCAAGTCGCCCGCCACGCTGGGCCGCTCGACCCCGCGCCACTCGATGTCCATCGCCAATCTCGCGTGGGACGAGCTGTTCTTCTGGGACGGGCGCGCCGACTCGCTCGAGGCCCAGATGCTGGTCGCCATCGCAGGTCCGTCGATGAATACGCCGCATCCCGATCTCGAGAAGAAGGTGAAGGCGATCCCGGGCTATGCCCCGCTTTTCGCCCGCGCGTTCCCGGGCACGGCAGACCCCATCGTGCCCAAGAACATCGCGGCCGCCATCGGCGTCTACGAGCGCACCGTCGTCAGCGGCCGCGCGCCGTTCGACGACTGGCTGGACGGCAAGAAGGACGCGATCTCGTCGGACGCGCAGAAGGGCTTCGCGCTGTTCAACGGCAAGGCCAACTGCGCCAAGTGCCACAACACCTGGCGGTTCACCGACGGCAGCTTCCACGACATCGGCCTGCCCGGCGAGGATCCCGGCCGCGGCCGCCTGCTGCCGAAGATCGTCAAGATGCAGAAGGCCTTCAAGACGCCGACGCTGCGCGACGTGGCGCTGAGCGCCCCCTATTTCCACGACGGTTCGGTCGGCACGCTGATCGAGGTCATCAACCACTACGACAAGGGCGGCATCCAGCGCGAGAGCCTGTCGGACGACATGAAGCCGCTGGGCCTGAGCGTTGCGGAGAAGCAGCAGCTGCTCGCCTTCCTCGCCACGCTCACCTCCTACGAGCAGGTGAAGGAACCCGCACTGCCGTGAGGCGCGCCGAATTCGGTTAACAGGCGATATCGGGAGGGTCTAGACTTCACGCCATTTCCACCCATGGAGACGGCAGCCGGATGTCCAGACCCTCTTTCGACCTCTCGGGCCGCGTGGCGCTCGTCACGGGCGCTTCACGCGGCATCGGCTTCGCGATCGCGTCCGCCCTTGCCGGTTCCGGCGCCCATGTGGTGCTCAATTCGCGCAACAAGGCCGAACTCGAGGCCGCCGCCGCGAAGATCGGCGGCGAGGCCCTCGCCTTCGACGTGACCGACGAGGCCGCCTGCGTGGCCGCCGTCGCCGGCATCCACAAACGCAAGGGGCGGCTCGACATCCTGGTCTCCAACGCCGGCTCGAACGTCCGCGGACCCATCCTCGACTACAAGACCGCCGATTTCGACGCGATGACCGGGCTCCATCTGCGCGCGGGCTTCGTGCTCGGGCGCGAGGCGGCGAAGATCATGGCGGCCGCCGGCAAGGGCCGGATCCTCTACACCACGTCGCTGATGGCGCATCTGGGCCGTCCCAACGTGGTGGCCTATGCCGCCGCGAAGACGGCGCTAGAAGGCATGATCCGCCAGATGGCCGTCGAGCTTGCTCCCAAGGGCGTGCTCGTCAACGGAATCGCCCCCGGCTACATCCTGACCGAGCTCAACAAGCCGCTCATCGACAACGCCGAATTCAACGCGATGGTCGTACGCCGCACGCCGCTGGGCCGCTGGGGCGCCCCCGCCGAGCTGTGCGGAGCGGCCCTGCTGCTGTGCTCGGACGCCGGCTCGTTCCTGACCGGCCAGACGCTCGTCGTCGACGGCGGGATGTCGGTCGCACTCTAGCCGCCGTCTTTTTCTGGAATTGCGCTGATGCTATGCTCGACGACGATCCGCCGGAAATGGCGGGCATCCATCGGGGAGGACAGCATGCGCGGCGCGGCACTTGCGATTGCGATCGCATTGGCGTGCGGCCCGGCGGCGGCGCAGGAAGCCGCACCGCTGAAGGCCGGATCGGAATGGAACATCAAGCGGACGGCCGTCGACGGCAGCGTGCGCAACGATACGTTCGCCGTTCTCGGCGACCGGAACCAGGGCGGCCGGAACTTCACGGTCGTCCAGCGCGGCGACGGCCTCCAGATCTGGCTCGACAAGGGCACCCGCGCGCTCGCCTTCCTTATGCAGGACGGCAAGACGGTCGAGTCCTACGATCCCGACTGGGGCGATTGGCGCTGGCCGCTCAAGGTCGGCGAGAAATGGTCGACCACATATCGCCTCCAGACCGGCGACGGACGATCCATCAACGGTGCCGCAGGAACGTGGACCGTCGCCGCGGAAGAGGACGTCGTCGTTCCAGCCGGAACCTTCAAGGCCCTGCGCATCGAGCGCACGCCGGGCAACCAGAGCAACCACATCGTGATCCGCTGGTTCGCGCCCGACATCGGCCTTGTCGTCAAGCAGATCGACCGGCGCACCAACCAGCGCGGCGACACCGTGCAGGAAATGGTCGGCCACAAACTGGCGCCCTGAACGGGGACAGGCCGCCGGCCTACGCCTTGGGCATGTCGTCGTCGATGTAGTTCTGGATCAGCTCGTCGACCGATGCATCGACGGTGAAGCCCATCGCGAGCGAGCGCTTGGCCGCCATGCGCTTGGGCCAGCCGGCAACGATCTTCTGGATCATCGGATCGATCTTCCACTCGATCAGGTCGTAGGCTTTCTGGCCGGCGACGCGCTTCAGTCCGTCGCCGATGTCCTTGACGGTCACGTCGAGCGAGGGAAGAAGCAGTGCGCGGTTCCAGCCCCACGCCGTGTCGGGCAGGTCGTGCGCGTGGATGAACGCGGCCACGCAGCGGCGCGGGCTCAAGAGCGGCATCCACGACGCCGGATCGACCGGGCACACCGCCGGCAACCCGTGCAGCGGTTCGCGGATGATCGAGGACGCGAAGGTCGATGCCGCCAGGTTTGGCTTGCCCGGCCGCACGACGATGGTGGGCAGGCGCAGGGCGCGCGCATCGACGAAGCCCTTGCGCGCATAGTCCGCGCAGAGCAGCTCGCCCATCACTTTCTGGCCGCCGTAGGAGGTCTGCGGCGTGGGGCGGAAATCGTCGGGGATCACGTCGGGCAGGTCGCCGCCATAGGCCGCCAGCGACGACGCGAACACAAGCTTGATGGGCTGCGGCAGCGCGCGGCACGCCTCGAGCACGACGCGCGTGCCGTCGAGGTTGACGCGGTAGCCGAGGTCGAAATCGCGCTCCGCACCGGCGCTGACCACGCCCGCGAGATGGAAGACGGCACCGGTATCCGGCGTGATGAGCGACGCGATGGTGGGCTTGTGGTCGACCTCGCCGATGCGCACCTCGATGCGCGGATCGGCGGGCACGTCGAAACCGGCGGACACGTCGAACAGCACGATCTTCGTGACGCCGTGCGCCTTGCCGTCGCGGCCCGTCAGGCTGCCGCGCTTCAGGATCTCGGCCGCCAGCTTCTTGCCGAGCATGCCCGTACCGCCGGTGATGACAACACGCATATCAAGTCTCTCCCTTTTTTCAGGTCTTCTCGTTGTCGGGCAGTGCCCCTCCGGGGAACAGGCCGTGGTTCACGCAGTTGCGCAGCCGGTTTTCCTTGAGAAACATCGCCATCGTCTCGGCCGCCTTGTAGCGCAGGTCGTGCCAGCTTTCCGGGCTGTAGAAGGCCGCGTGCGGCGTCAGGATGAGCCGGCCCGCGAGCCAGGAGGGCGGCAGCCGGTAGGCCGCGACGAGCGGATCGTCGGGATCGGGCGGCTCCTGCGGCAGCACGTCGAGGGCGGCACCGCCGACCTGCCCCGCCTCGATGGCCTTCAAGAGCGCATGCGTGTCGACGACGGGCCCGCGCGCCGTGTTGACGAGGATCGAGCCCTTCTTCATGCGCGAAAGGGCACCCTCGCCGATCAGCCCGTGCGTCTCGCGCGTCAGCGGACAGTGGAGCGAGACGATGTCGGCCTCGCCCAGCATGTCGTAGAGATTCTCGAAGCGCAGATAGGGCAGCACGGCCGGATCGTCGGCCCGCACATAGGGATCGAAATAGGCGACGTCGAAGCCGAAGGCGCGTGCGCGCACCGCGGCCGCCCGGCCGATGCGTCCCATGCCGACGATCGCGAAAGCCTGTCCGGTGAGCCGGCGCACCAGCGGGGCGGTCTGCCACCGCCATCCGTTCACCGGATCGATGGCGATCATCTCGGTATAGGTCGGCAGGCCGCGGCGCAGGGCGAGCGCGCAGGCGATCGCGTGGTTGGCGACCTCCTCGGTGCCGTAGTCGGGCACGTTGCACACGGCGATGCCGCGCTCGGCGCAGGCCGCAAGATCGATATTGTCGAAGCCCACGCCGTGGCGCACGACGATGCGCGCGCGCGTCAGCTTGGCCGCCGCCGTGCGGTCGATCGTCATCTCGTGCCAGACCAGCACGCCGTCCGCGTGAGCCCAGACCGAGTCCGGGATCTTCATCGGATCGGCGGTGCGATGGACGAGGAACTCGGCCTCGGCAAGGGGGATGCGCTCGACGTCGGGCGCACCGGGGAACTGCGCGTCGGGGACGAGGACGCGCATCGGCCTAGCGCACCAGGCCCGCGCGATGCGCGATCAGGTAGAGGCCGCGCGCGGCCGCGTCCTCGCCGGGCACGAAGGCCGTGTCGATGCCCGCCACGCTCATCGCGATCGCGTAGTTCTGCGCAAGGTCGCCGGCGCCCACGACCGTCGCGGTCTTCGGCTCGAGAATCGCCTTCACCGCCGCGATCTCGTGGCCGATCAGCAGGCCGGACAGGAAACTGGGGGCCGCCTCGCGGCTCATGCCTTCGAGAAGGCCCGCCGTGCGCACGGTGAAGAGCTGGTGCAGCAGCCCGCCCGCCGACTGGCTGCGCACCAGCCCGCGCGCATAGGCCGGTGCGTCGTGCGGCGCGTCGACCATCAGCCGGCCGAGGATCGAATTGCGGCGCAGCAGCGCATAGACCTCGCCCGTCATGAAGGTGAGAAAGCGCACGATGCGCCCGCCCTCGACCACCGCCCATTTGGAATGCGTGCCCGGCAGGCACAGTACGCCGTCGACGATGCCCGTACCGACGATCTGGGTTTCCTCGCCGCGCATCACGTCGGGGCCGGCGGCCCCGGAGCCGCGCAGGCCCGGCACCACGTGGATCTCGCGCCGCGGATCGGGTGCCAGCACCAGATGGCCGGCGATGTCGTCCGCCCCCGCCGGGATCGGCAGGTAGGGCGCTTCGATCCAGCCCTGCGCCGAGCCGATCATGCCCGACATCAGCACGGCGGGCGTGGTCGGCACGTCGATCCAGTCGCGCGCCATGTCCATCAGCGCGCCGGAGAAGTTCGCGTTCTTGACAGCGAGGATGCCCATGGCGCTCGCGCGCTTCTCCAGGATCTCGCCGCCCGGCCCCATGCGGAAGGCCCGGCAGTTGGTCGTTCCCCAGTCGATCGCGACAAGTGCCGTCATGGTTGCGTGAAAACCCTTCTACCGAAGCATCGGCTCCAGCCGGTCGAACGCCTCGCTCAGCCGGTCGGGGCTGGTGGCGAAGCACAGGCGGATGAAGCCCTCGCCCTCCGGCCCGAAGGCCCGGCCGGGGGCAAGGCCCACATTCGCCTCTCGGACGATGCGTTTGCAGTATTCCACCGAGTCCGTCATGCCGTCGACCGCGAAAAACGCGTAGAAGGCCGCCTCGGGCCTTGTCAGCCGCACGCGGCCCATCGCCGACAGTCGCTGGAACGCGATATCGCGCGCACGGGCATATTCCGCCCGGATATCGGACACGAACTGCTCCTGCTGGAGGGCCACCACGCCGGCGCGCTGCACGAAGGTGGTCGCCCCCGACGTGTTGAACTCGATGATCTTGGCCAGCGTGTCGGTCACCGCCGCCGGGGCGACGAGCCAGCCCAGCCGCCAGCCGGTCATGCACCAGCCCTTCGAGAACGAGTTGATCGAGATGACCGCGTCCTCGGGTCCTGCGAAATCGAGGAAAGAGGGCGACTTGTCGGCGCCATAGACGATGCGCTCGTAGACGTCGTCGCCGATCGCCCAGATGCCGCGCTTGGCGCAGAAGGCGAGCACGGCCTTGAGCTCGTCCGGCGTGGCCATCCAGCCCGTCGGATTTCCCGGCGAGTTGAGGAAGATCGCCTTCGTGCGGCCGTCGCACGCGGCGAAGAGCCGGTCGAGGTCGAGCGACCAGCCGCGCTCGTCCCACCGCAGCGGCACGCGGCGCACCTCGCCGTTCAGATGGTCGACCATGTCGACGGCGTTGGGCCACAGCGGGACGGCGAACACGACGTTGTCGCCGGGATCGACGATCAGCTGCATGGTCATCTGGATCGCCGAGTTGCCCGACGTGGTCACGCAGATGCGCTCGGGCGCCACCTTGATCCCGCGCAGCTTCGAGACGTAGGCCGCGATCGCCTCACGCAGTTCCGGCCGGCCGGCGCTGGAGGCGTAGAACTGGTAGCCGCCGTCGATCGCCTTGTGCGCCTCGGCCACGACCGCCTCGGGTGCGGACCGGTGCCCCTCGCCGAACCACAAGGGGATCAGCCCCTTCTGGTCCATCGAATCCTTCGAGACTTCGCGGATCAGCGACCCCAGCAGGGCGGACGATTTCGGACGCAGCGGATAGGCGGGCATGGTGGCTCCGGGACGAAAGAATGGACCTGTTTTAT
>JBIKWI010000171.1:0-7300 GCA_044356395.1 Tagaea sp.
CGGCCGCCACCTACCACGATCCGGCCCTCGTCCCGCCGCACGGCTATCTTGCGTTCCATGCGTGGCTGCGCGGATTCGATGCCGCCGTACATGTCGGCAAGCACGGCAATCTCGAATGGCTGCCGGGCAAGGGCATCGCCCTTTGCGACGAGTGTTTCCCCGAAGCGGCCCTCGGCCCCCTGCCCAATCTCTATCCTTTCATCGTCAACGATCCGGGCGAAGGCACGCAAGCCAAGCGCCGCGCATCGGCCGTGACGATCGACCATCTGACGCCGCCGCTGACGCGCGCAGGTGCCCACGGCCCGCAGGCCGCACTCGAACGGCTGATCGACGAGTACGACGAGGCAAGCCGGCTCGATCCGCGCCGCATGAAGCCGCTCGCCGCCGAGATCCTCGATATCGCGCGGCGCACCGGGCTCGCCGACGAATGCGGGATCGCCGAGACCGATGCGGCCGACGCGGCCCTGCCCAAGCTCGACGGGCTGCTGTGCGAGCTGAAGGAACACCAGATCCGCGACGGGCTGCATGTTTTCGGCACCTCGCCCGTCGGCACGCAGCGCCGCGACACGCTGGTCGCCATCGCACGATCCCCGCGGCTCGGCGGCCGGCCGCAGGACGAATCGCTGCTGCGCGCATTGGCACGCGACCTCGGCCACGCCTTCGATCCGCTGGACTGCGACATGGCCGTGCACGGCGACGCGCTCGAAACGCTCGAGGCACAGGCGGCAAGGCTGGTCGACGGCGAAGCGGCGCCCGGCCCCGCGAGCCGTGCGGTCGCCGGCTGGATCGCCGGCACGCTCGCCCCCGCCTTCGACGAAAGCGGGACGCGCGAGATCGAGGCGTTGCTTGCCGGCCTCGCCGGACGGCGCGTGGCGCCGGGCCCGTCGGGGGCACCCTCGCGCGGCCGGCCCGACGTGCTGCCGACAGGCCGGAATTTCTATTCGGTCGACCTGCGCGCCGTGCCCACGCCATCGGCCTGGGCGCTGGGCTGGAAGTCGGCTGGCCTGCTGCTGGAGCGTCACCTGCAGGATCATGGCGACTGGCCCAAGGCCGTGGCGCTGTCGGCATGGGGCACCGCCAACATGCGCACGGGCGGCGACGACATCGCGCAGGGGCTGGCGCTGATGGGCGTCAAGCCGACCTGGGATCCGTCGAGCCTGCGCGTGACCGGCTTCGAGGTGCTGTCGACGGATCTTCTCGACCGGCCGCGCATCGACGTGACGTTGCGCGTGTCGGGATTCTTCCGCGACGCGTTCGCCGGCCTCATCGACCTGTTCGATGCGGCGGCGCGCAAGGTCGCCTCGCTCGACGAGCCCGCACATCTCAACCCGCTGGCCGCGCGCGTGCGTGCGGAGGGCGGCGGGCGCGAAGCCGCCACGCGCGTCTTCGGCTCGAAGCCCGGGGCCTATGGCGCCGGGCTTCAGGCGCTGATCGACGAGGGCGGCTGGACGGATGCCGGCGACCTCGCGCGCGCCTACGTGGCATGGGGCGGCTTTGCGTATCGCGCGGGGGCGGAGGGCGAAGCCGCACACGGCCTGTTCGAAAAGCGCCTGAGCCATGTCGAGGCGGTGCTGCACAACCAGGACAACCGCGAGCACGACCTGCTCGACAGCGACGACTACTACCAGTTCGAAGGCGGCCTTGCCGCCGCCGTGACGGCCCTCTCCGGCCGCACGCCGGTGCTCTACCACAACGACCATTCGCGGCCCGAAGCGCCCAAGGTGCGCACGCTGAAGGAAGAGATCGCCCGCGTGGTGCGCGCGCGCGCGACCAATCCCAGATGGATCGAAGGCTGCAAGCGCCACGGCTACAAGGGCGCCTTCGAGATGGCGGCGACGGTCGACTACCTGTTCGCCTTCGCCGCGACCACGCCGTGCGTGGAAAGCCGCCAGTTCGACGCGCTGTTCGACGCCTATCTGCGCGATGTCGACACGCGCGGGTTCGTCGCGTCGGTCAACGCGCCCGCCCTGCGCGAGATGGCCGAACGCTTCGCCGAGGCGCGCGAGCGCGGCCTGTGGCGGCCGGGATCCAACGATGCGCCCGCCCTTCTCGACCAGATCCGGGGAATGCCATGACCGCCGACATCCACGCCGCCAAGATGCGCCGCATCAAGGAAGCCCGCGACCGCATGATGGCCGGGAAGTCCGGCGAGAAGGGCCTGCTGATCGTCCATACCGGCAAGGGCAAGGGCAAGTCGTCCTCCGCCTTCGGCATGGTGATGCGCTGCCTCGGGCACGGCATGAAAGTCGGCATCGTACAGTACGTGAAGGGGGCGTGGGACACCGGCGAGGCGCGCCTGCTCAAGAAGTTTCCCGATCTTTGCGAGATCCAGACGCTCGGCGAAGGCTTCACGTGGGAAACGCAGGACAAGGCGCGCGACATCGCGGCCGCCGAGCGCGCGTGGACGGAATCGAAGCGCATGCTCGCCGACGAGAGCCTGCAAATGGTGGTGCTGGACGAGCTCAACATCGCACTTCGCAACGGCTACTTCCCGCTCGAACCGGTCCTCGAGACGATCGCGGCACGCCCGCCGATGCAGCATTGCGTGGTCACGGGCCGCAACGCGCCGCAGGGATTGATCGACGCGGCCGATCTCGTGACCGAGATGACGATGGTCAAGCACCCGTTCCGCGACGGCATCAAGGCGCAGGCGGGGGTCGAGTTCTAGATCGATGGCGGCACAAGCACTCATGTTCCAGGGAACGGGGTCGGACGTCGGCAAGTCGCTGGTCGTCGCGGGCCTCGCGCGCGCCTTTGCAAATCGCGGCCTTTCCGTGCGCCCGTTCAAGCCGCAGAACATGTCGAACAACGCCGCGGTCACCGCCGACGGCGGCGAGATCGGCCGCGCGCAGGCCCTTCAGGCGCGTGCCGCCCGCATCGCCGCAACCGCCGACATGAACCCCGTGCTGCTGAAACCGCAGTCGGAGACCGGCGCGCAGATCGTCGTGCAGGGGCGCGTGTTCGGCACGGCGCGGGCCGCCGACTATCATGCGCTGAAGCCGCAGTTGATGGCGCGCGTGCTCGAAAGCTTCGGACGGCTTTCCGCCGATACCGACCTCGTGCTCGTCGAAGGGGCCGGATCGCCCGCCGAGATCAACCTGCGCGCCGGCGACATCGCCAACATGGGCTTCGCCACGGCCGCCAACGTGCCGGTCGTGCTGGTCGGCGACATCGATCGCGGCGGCGTGATCGCCTCGTTCGCCGGCACGATGGCGCTGCTTGAGGCCGTCGAACGCAAGCTGGTCGCCGGCTGCATCGTCAACAAGTTCCGCGGCGACATCGCCCTTTTCGACGGCGGCCGGCGCGCGATCGAGGCGCACGCGCGCATCCCCTGCCTTGGTGTCGTGCCGTGGTTCGCCGACGCGCGTCTGCTGCCGGCCGAAGACGGGGCATCGCTGGCGTCGCGCTACGCGGACCGGACAGGTGCGATCAGGATCCGCGTGCCGCACCTGCCCTGCATCGCCAATACCGACGACCTCGATCCGCTGGCAGCCGAGCCGGATGTCGATCTTGCCCTGCTCGAACCGGGCGATGCGCTTCCGGGCGACTGCGATGCCGTGCTGCTGCCCGGCTCCAAGGCGACGATCGCCGATCTCGCGTTCCTGCGCGCGCAGGGCTGGGACATCGACATCGCGGCACATGTTCGCCGCGGCGGCGCCGTCGTTGGCCTGTGCGGGGGCTACCAGATGCTGGGCCGCACCATCGCCGATCCCGGCGGCATCGAAGGGCCGGCGGCCACGGTCGCCGGTCTGGGCCTGCTTGCCGTCGATACCGTGCTCGCGCCGGAAAAGACCTTGCGCGAAGTGAAGGCGACGGACGCCCGCTCGGGCTGCGGCGTGCACGGCTACGAGATCCATCTCGGCCGCACGACCGGGACGGCGGCTGCGTTGCTCTCGCTCGACGGCATGCCGGAGGGCGCATGCGCCGGCCGCGTCGCGGGGAGCTACGTACACGGCCTTTTCGCGTCGGACGCGTATCGCGCGCAGTGGCTGGCGGGCCTTCGCGCCGGACGGAGCGCCGGGATTTCATATGATGCGCAGGTCGAAGCCACGCTCGACCGGCTTGCGGAACACATCGGCGCCGCGGTCGATCTCGACCGGCTGCTGGGGCTGGCGCGATGCGTCTAGAGCTGCAGCATCAGCCGGCCGGCCGCAAGCGCCGCGACCAGCCCCGCCTGGACAAGGCAGGCGACCACGAACAGCCAGAGTGCGCGGCGCAGGTCGGCGACGTTGGCGCGCGCACGTCCGCTGCCGATCCACGGATCGTCGACAAGCTCGCTGCCGTAGCGCCGCGGTCCGGCGACGGCAAGGTCGAGCGCACCCGCGAACGCGCCTTCCGGCCAGCCAGCATTGACCGAGCGGTGCTTGCGCGCGTCCTTGAAAGCGATGCGAAGGGCCGCCACCGGCCGTGCTCCTGGGGCGATGAACGCGGCGAGCGCCACGATCAGCGCCGAAAGACGGGCCGGCACGAAGTTCATCGCCGTGTCGAGCCGGGCGGCGAAGCGGCCGAAATCGAGATAGCGCTCGTTGCGGTGCGCGATCATCGAGTCGAGCGTGTTGACGGCCTTCGCGACGAAAAGCCCCGGCAGCCCGAAGAGCGCGAACCAGAACACCGGTGCGACGACCGCGTCGGAGAAATTCTCGGCAAGCGATTCGATCGCCGCGCGTACCACGCCGTGCTCGTCGAGGCTTTCCGGATCGCGGCCGACGATCATCGCGACGGCGCGCCTTCCACCGGCGAGCCCGTCCTTGCCCAGCGCATCGGCCACCGCCGCGACATGCGCGTAGAGGGAGCGCTGCGCGATCAGGATCGAGGCGGCGAACGCCTCCAGCATCCAGCCCCACCAGCGGGTGCGCGCGAAGGCGATGATCGCCCAGCCGGCCGCACCGGCGATCCCCGCCACCAGCACGACGGTCAATGCACCGCGCGCCCGGCGCGCCGCCGCACTGCGCTGCGGCCGGTTGAGGCGCGCTTCCAGCGCGCTCACCAGCTTTCCCAGCCACTGGACCGGATGGCCGATGCGGCCGAACACGGGGCGCATCTCGCCGAACACGGCATCGAGGACGAGGGCCGCCAGCAGCACGAGCAGCGGTTCGAAGGGCGGTGCGGCGGGAAAAAACGACATGCCCGCGAGAGTGACGCGCGGCGTATATTTGGTCAACGCATGAGGAGCGAAAGATGAACGACCCCGCCGTGATGATCTGCGGCCATGGCAGCCGGGACCTGGATGCCGTGCGCGAATTCGACGCCATGGTGGCGGCCCTGCGCACCCGCCTGCCCGGGCGCGAGGTGGGCTCCGGCTTCCTCGAGTTCGCGCGACCGATGATTCGAGAGGGTCTCGATGCGTTGAAAGCCAAGGGGGCGACAAGAATTCTGGCGCTGCCGGCGATGCTTTTCGCCGCCGGCCACGTCAAGAACGACCTGCCGTGGGAGCTGAACACGTGGGCGGCCGAGAACCCCGGCATCAAGGTCGAGTTCGGCCGCGATCTCGCCGTCGACCTCAAGCTCATCGAGGCGGCCAAGCAGCGCATCGAAGAGGCCGAGACCAAGGCGACGCGGCCGGCCACGCGCGCCGAAACGCTGCTCGTCGTCGTCGGTCGCGGCACCAACGACCCCGACGCCAACTCCAACGTCGCCAAGATCGCGCGCATGCTGTGGGAAGGCATGGGATTCGGCTGGGCGACGGTCGCCTATTCGGGCGTCGCGCATCCGCGCACCAACGAGTGCCTCGCGCGCGCCGTCCGGCTCGGCTTCCGGCGCATCGTCGTGTTCCCGTATTTCCTGTTCAACGGCATCCTCATCAAGCGCATCTACGAACAGATGGCCGAGGTCGCCGCTCTCAACACCGACGTCGAGTTCGTCAAGGCCGACTACCTCAACGCGCACGACAACGTGCTCGACGCGTTCCTCGAACGGCTGGCCGAGATCGACAAGGGCCAGACGGCGATGAACTGCATGGTCTGCAAATACCGCACGCAGATCATCGGCTACGAGGCCGACGTGGGGGCCGTGCAGGCTGGCCACCACCTGCATGTGCGCGGCATCGGCACCGACGGGGACCATGGCCATTCGCATGGTCACGGGCACGACCACGGACATCATGGCCATGGACATTCCCACGATCACGGGCATTCGCACGATCATGGCCATTCGCACGACCATGGGCACGGCCACGACAATGCGCATCCGCACAAGCACCGCTAGTCGATGATCGACTACCTGCGCGATCCGGCCGAGATCTACCGGCGCTCCTTCGCGACGATCCGGGCGGAGGCGAAGCTCGACCGCTTCGCCCCCGACGTGGCGGCGGTGGCATTGCGCGTGGCACATGCCTGCGGCATGGAAGACGTCGCCGGCGCGCTGGTCGCCAGCGCCGACGTGGTGGCCAAGGCACGCGCCGCCCTGGCTGCGGGCGCCCCGATCCTGTGCGACGGGGAGATGGTGGCGCACGGCATCCAGCGTCGGCACCTGCCCGCCGGCAACGAGATCGTCTGCTTGGTCGACACGCCCGAGGCTGCCACGCGCGCCGCCGAGCTGCGCTCGACGCGTTCGGCCGCCGCGGTCGATCTGTGGGGACCACGCCTTTCCGGCGCCGTCGTGGCGATCGGCAATGCGCCGACCGCCCTGTTTCGCCTCTTGGAGAATGTCGATATCGGCGGACCGCGGCCGGCAGCACTTTTCGCATTCCCGGTCGGCTTCGTGGGCGCGGTCGAATCCAAGCAGGCGCTCGTCGACAACCCGCGCGGTCTGTCCTTCGCCACGCTGCCCGGCCGGCGCGGCGGCAGTGCAATGGCCGCCGCCGCGATCAACGCGCTCGCCGGCAATCCCGAGGAAGGTGCCGGCGTATGAGCGCATGGCTCCATGTCGTGGGCATCGGCGAGGACGGGCTTGCCGGCCTGTCGCCCGCCGCGCGCGCCAAAATCGACGCGGCCGAAGTGCTTGTCGGCGGCCAGCGCCATCTGGCCTTCGTGCCCGGAACCGCGGCCGAACGGATCGTCTGGCAGAGCCCGCTTGCCGCGACGCTCGACACCATCGCGGCGCGGCGTGGCAAGCGCGTCGTCGTTCTCGCCTCGGGCGATCCGATGTGGTTCGGGGCCGGTGCCACGCTCGCGCGTCGCTTTCCGGCCGACGATATGGCGGTGCTCCCGCATGTCTCGTCGTTCGCGCTCGCCGCTTCGCGCCTTGCCTGGCCTCTCGCCGACTGTTCGACGATTTCGCTGCATGGCCGCCCGCTCGCCGCACTCGCCCTGCACCTAACCGACAAGGCGCGGCTGATCGCGCTGACGCATGACGGCACCAC
>JBIKWI010000172.1:0-7298 GCA_044356395.1 Tagaea sp.
GAACCGTAGCCGACTTCGCCGGCGATCTTCACGATCGGCGTGTTGCCGTCGGTCAGCTTGGCGGACGCGATCTGCATGCGCCACAAGGCAAGGTACTGCATCGGCGGATGGCCGACATGCCGCTGGAACCGCTCGGCAAGCGAAGAGCGGGAGAGGCCGACCTCCTTGGCAAGGCGCTCGAGCGTCCAGTCGTCCGCAGGCGACTGATGCAGGAGACTGACGGCCCGCCCGATATGGCGGTCCTTCAGGCCCGCGAGCCAGCTCGTGCTGTTCTCGGGAAGATTGGCGAGATAGTTGCGCACGAGGTCGATGAACATGATCTCGCCCAGCTTCACGAGTATCGAAGCGCCGCCCACCCGCTTCTCGGCGGTCTCCATGGTCGCGAACTTCATGAACCGGTCGATCCATCCGCCGTTCTTGTCGCCGCGCATATGCATCATGCGGGGCAGGGCGCTCAGCAGCGGATTGAACGGCCGCGCGTCGCATCCGAGAAATCCGCATATCAGATGGCCGCGGTCCGCTCCGCCGCCATCGAGCTTAAAGGAAACCGGCAGCGAATTCGGTACGTCGGGCGGACGGAAATTGTCGAGCACGGGATCCGATCGCATGCCGGGACTGCTCGAGATCACATGCGCATCACCCTGCGGGAAGGCAACCGCGTCGCCGGCCGATAGCAGGATCGGCTCGGCGCTGTCGTCGAGCAGCGATGCCCAGCATTGGCCGCTCGTCAGCACGTGATACGACATGACGTGGTCCACATCAGGCAGGATCCCGGGCCCGACGATCTGTGCGGGCGGAGCTTCCGCAACCCAAGGGGCGTTGGCCTCGACGTCGAAAAAGACCGCTTCGCGGAGCCGGATGGCGCGCAGCACATCGGACAATGGATCGAAGTTCACCGGCACCTCCTTATGTAGTCTGGCCTGCCCGGATCCGCATTGGCGGAATTTCGGTTATGCCTTTCAGAGGATCAGTCATTCACCTGCGGCGCACGATGTGGGATTCCGACGCTCCTGCGCGAAAAGGCCCCTTTCGGGCATTTTGACTAGCCATGCAAGGAAAATGATTATGCAATCTACCGCCACGAATACGGCTGTCGATATCCCGCCCTTCCAGGCAATCAAGGCCCGTCAGCAGAAAATGTGGGCATCCGGCGACTTCGCCGTCGTCGGCACGACGCTGCAGATCGTCGGTGAATCGCTCTGCGAGGCGCTCGATCTGCGTGCCGGCGAACGCGTGCTCGACGTCGCGGCCGGAAACGGAAACGTGTCGTTGGCCGCTGCCCGCCGCTTCTGCGAAGTCACCGCGACGGACTACGTTCCCGCACTTCTCGAACGGGCCCGCGAACGCGCGAACGCCGAGCGTCTGCCCCTGAAGATCCAGGAAGCCGACGCCGAAGCGCTGCCGTTCGCCGACAACAGCTTCGACGTGGTCGTCTCCACCTTCGGCGTCATGTTCGCGCCCGACCAGGACAGGGCGGCGAAGGAACTCGTGCGCGTATGCCGTCCGGGCGGCAAGATCGGTCTTGCGAACTGGACGCCGGAAGGCTTCATCGGCCAGCTCTTCAAGGTCGTCGGAAAGCACGTGGCACCGCCGCCCGGCGTCCAGTCCCCATCTCGCTGGGGTGTGGAAGCGAATCTCAAGCAGATGTTCGGCGACGGGGTATCGGTCGGCGGGGCGCTGCGGAACTTCGCATTCCGCTATCGCTCGCCCGTGCACTGGGTCGACGTGTTCCGCGGTACCTACGGCCCCGTGCTGAAGGCGTTCGAAGCACTCGATGCGAAGGGACAGAAGGCGCTCAACGCCGACATCCTCGCGCTGATCGAGCGCTTCAACGTCACGGGCTCGACGTCCGTCGTGGCGCCGGCCGAGTACTTCGAGGCCGTCATCGTCAAGCGCTGAGGTCCGCACGACGCATCCGGGATGCCGCGCCGCGTTGCGGCATCCCGGATCGCACGTGCGGCGGAACACCCGATGCTCAGTTGCCTTCCAGCGCATCCGCGACGGCATAGAGCATGATGCCCGCCGCGACGGAGAGATTGAGCGAGTCCGCCCGTCCGCGCATCGGCAGGCGGACCAGACTCCCGCAGGCGCCGCGCATCTCCGCACTCAGGCCGCTCTGCTCGGTCCCATTGACGATCAAAGTCGGTCGTGAATACGCGAGCTTCCGGTAGTCGGTTTGCGTCTGCAGGGCGGTACCGACGCACGTTCCCGGCCAGGCACGGACAAACTCGACGGCCGGACCGGATTCGGCCGCAAACAGCGGCACCGCGAAGATCGACCCCATCGTCGCGCGCACCGCTTCCGGGCTGAAAGGATCGCATGTCGTGCCGATCAGGATCACGCCGCCGGCACCGACCGCATCCGCCGTCCGGACGCACGTGCCCAGATTGCCCGGATCCTTGACGCCCTCGAGCGCCAGCCAGATCGAAGCTTTAGACGGGTCGAGCGCGGACAGCGGCAGCAGCTTCTGGCGGAAAACGCCGATCACGCTTTGCGGATTCTCGCGCTGCGAGATCTTTTCGAGGACGCCGGGCGAGACTTCGAGAAGCAGCGCGCCCGCATCGCCAGCAGCCGCGCGCACGCCGGATACCGCAGGCTGGTCGCGCTGGTCGGCGCGATAGGCAAGCATCTCGGGCACGATGCCATGGTCCAGCGCTTCGCGGACGGTGCGCGCGCCTTCGGCGACGAACAGGCCCGTCTCGGCGCGGGCCTTGCGCATGTGCAGGGCCCGGATGTCCTTGATCAGCGGATTGGTCGGACTGGCGATCTCGCGGACGCGCGCACCCGTCACGATGCCGCTCCCGGACCCGTCCAGCGGACGAAGAGCGATGTAGAAAGGTGCCGCTTCTCGCCCTGCTGGGTCACCACCAGTTCGCCCGCCTCGAACGCTCCGCCGCGCGATCCGAGCGCGTCGCGCGCCGTTTCCAGCAGCGAGAGCGCCGACATCCGGATGGCGTACGCCGTCAGCACGAGGAACGACGGACCGTCGGCGAGCAGCCGCGCGCAGTCGGCAAGCATCGGCATCAGCCCTTCTTCGATGCGCCACGTCTCGTTCGCCGGACCGCGCCCGAACTTCGGCGGATCGAGGAGGATGCCCTGATAGCGGTTTGCGCGCCGCACTTCGCGCGCGACGAACTTGGTCGCGTCGTCGCAGATCCAGCGGATCGGCGCCTGCGTCAGGCCGGAAGCCGCCTGGTTGTCCTTCGCCCAGGCGATCGCCTTTTTCGAAGCGTCGACATGCGTCACCTCGTACCCGGCCGCGGCCGCGACGAGACTTGCGGCACCCGTATAGGCGAAAAGGTTCAGGAGCTTCGGCCGTTCGCCGCCGGCACCGACGGCACGTGCGGCCATCCAGTCCCAATGCGGCGCCTGCTCGGGAAACAGTCCGACATGGCGGAACGCGGTGAAACGGCAGGCGAGGGTGGCTTCGCGATAGCGCACCGGCCATTCAGGCGGCAGCGGACGGGGAAATCGCCAGCGGCCCCACGCATCCTCGTCGTCGCCGGGCTTCGCGTCGCCAGGCTTGGAATCGAAAAAGGCGTCGGCGTTTTCCCATGCGTCTGCCGGACCCGACGGCGTCCACAGGGCCTGCGGCTCGGGCCGCACGAGCGTCAGCTTGCCGAAACGTTCGAGCTTTCGCCCGCCGCCGGAGTCGAGAAGCGCGTAATCGTCCCATCCGGAAGTCGCCAGAATTCTCAGCTGCGGTGCCAAATCGTCCGTCCTGTCGCTCGCGTCGGAACACTACCAGTGCGCTTATAGATCCCCAAGACGGAAGGAGAAACTGAGAACCTTCGGCGCCGTCATCGGCGGCGCGTCGGGCTGGCGCTTGAAGGGTTGGGCCTGGCGCATCGCGCCGAGGAAGCTTTCGAGCGCCGTGCGCTGGTCGCGAAGTTCAGGGCGCTGGAGCTCGGCATAGTTCGCGATCATCTTTTCCGGCGCCCATGGATCCTGGATGCCGAAGGGCGCGCCCAGGGTCCCGTCGGGATTGAGCTGGAAGTTTCCGGATATCACGATGTCCTTGAAGCGGGCGGCGCGATAGTCGATCAGCCACGCGCGGAACACCTGTGCGAGCAGATGGTCGAGCTCGCTCTGGCTCACCTTCTCGCCGACCGGCCCGGACGGCGCCGGCTCGGTTCGCGCGCGACCAGCCGAAACTCCCGCTTTCGGCACGGCGCGCTCGACCGGCGGCGCGTTCGGCGCCAGCAACCCGTCGCGGCTCTCCGGATTGCGCGGAGTTGCCGGCGGCGTCGGGGCGGGCGGGGCTTCCGCGCGCTGGACAGGGCGCGGCGCGCTCGATCGCGGGGCGCTTGTCGCCGTCTCGCGCTGGACCGGCTGCGGCGGTGGCGGCGGCGGAAGGGCGGCGGCGGGTGGCGAAGGCGGCGGAGGTGGTGGCGGATCCGGCGTCGGCGCGGGTGGCGGTGGAGGCGGAGGAGGCGGCGGTACGACGCGCGGCGGTTCGGGCACCGGTGCCGGTGGCGGCGGGGCGAGAGCGGACTCAGGCACCAGTTCGATCTGGACAAGGCGCTCGGCGTCGGCAAGTTCGCGCGGCTGAAGTTCGATCCACGAAAGCGCGATGAGGAAGTGGAGCAGCAGAGACAGCGACAGGCCGGCAAAGATCGGCCAGCGCACGCGCATCGCGTCGTCCGAGATGCGGAAGGTTTCGTGCGCCGCTTCGGGCGGAAGTGCCGCGGTCATGCGGCCGGCTCGACCTGCGGCAACGGTCCGTCCTTCCAGCCGCACAGGCGCATCTGGACTTTCATGTGCTCGGGCACCTGGGCGACGGCCTTGACGGGCGTGCGTCGCGGGTAGAGCGGCACGCGGATTTCGCGGGCATGGAGATGCAGCGTATAGCGCGCGGCACGCGTCGCGGTTCCGCCATAGACCGGATCGCCGAGGATCGGGCAGCCGATGGCCGCGAGATGGACGCGCAACTGGTGCGTACGTCCGGTCTTGGGTTCGAGAGCTAGCCACGAGAGCCCGTCGCCCGAACCAATGCGACGGTACGCGGTCTGCGACGGCTGGCCCTTGGGATCGACGCGCATGTTCCAGCCCGTCTTTCGGTTCTCCTTGGCGAGCGGCAGGTCGATCAGGCCCTCGTCCTGCGGCGGTTTCCCGACCACGACCGCCCAATAGACCTTGCGCACCTGTCCGGCAGTGAACAGCCGCCCGAGCTTCGAAAGCGCCTTGCGGTTCCGGCCAAGCACGAGACAGCCGCTGGTATCCCGGTCGAGCCGGTGTGCGAGGTCGGGCGGCTGCGCGTTGCCGAACTGGAGACCGCCCAGGAAGTCGCGCAGGTTCTCGCCCCCGCGCGGACCGGCGTGCACCGCAAGTCCGGCCGGCTTGTCGAGGATCAGCATCAGGCCGTCGCGGTACAGCAGGCGGGATTCGAGTTCCTGGGGCGTCATGACGGGCAAACTACACTCTTCGCTGGCGATATGCGAAGGGCTCGCTAAGGTGCTGGCCGTGCGGAAGGAGAGCGGATTCGGATGGGCGACACGGCCCGGAACGACGCAAAGGGCGCGATCTACATCGTCAGCGGAGCCATCTGCTTTGCCGTCTGCGGCGGGCTGATCAAGCATCTGACCGCCGAGATGTCGTGGGGAACCGTAGGGTTCCTGCGCCACGTGTTCGCGCTCCCGTTTTTCCTTCCGATGATCTGGCGGAAGGGTTGGGGAAGCGTCGCGACCCGTCGACCGCTCGGACACCTGTTGCGGGGTGCCGCCGGTTTTTCAAGCTACATCCTGTTCGTCATCGCGCTGACCCAGATGCGGATGGGAGACACGTTCGCACTCGCCTACACCACACCGTTCTGGTCGCTCGCCATTGCCGTAATTGTATTCGGCGAACGGCTCGGCATCCGGCGCGTGCTTGCGACGGCCGTCGGCTTTGCGGGCGTCCTGATGGTGGTCAAGCCGGCCGGCGACTACAACGTCTTCGCCGTGGTGGCGCTTGCGAGCGCGTGCCTGACCTCGATCGCGATGATGATGGTGAAGCAGCTTTCCGCGACGGAGCCGCCGGATCGCATCGCGTTCTGGTTCATTCTGGCAGGCCTGCCGTTCGGCGCGCCCTTGGCGGCGTTCGCCTGGACCCCGCCGGACGTCGCGGCGCTCGGCCCGCTCGTGCTGCTGGGCGCCCTTACCTGGCTTGGCCAGCGCTGCCTGTCGCGCGGCTATTCTCTCGGCCAGTTTTCGAAAATGGCGCCGCTCGTCTTCGTCCAGGTCGCGATCGCGACGGGGATCGGTATCCTCTACTTCGGAGAAGTGCCGGATCCGCTTGCGGCGGTCGGGATGGTCCTGATCGCGGCGGGCGCCATCGCCGTCGTGCGGCGCAGCGGCTAGATCACTTCCAGACGACTTCCTTGACCGACTTCTTCTTCGGCTCGGCCGCCGGTGCCGGCGCCTTGGCGGCGATGGCCGCCGCGGCCGCCTTGGTCCCGCCAAGGCGGTTCAGGATCGACGACATCGTCATGCTGTTCTTCTGCTTGATCGCGACACCCTCGGCCGTCTCGGCGACGCGCTTGCGCTGGTAGACGGGCAGGGCGTCGAAGGTCCGGCGGGCCCGGTCGATATTGATCGTGGTCGGCCGCTCCGCCGCCAGCTTGACGAACTGCTGGATCTTGGAATGTTCGCCCAGAATCTGCCCGACCGACGACGCCAATATCTGGAGCGCCGCCTTGTCGACCTGTTCCTTGGCTTCTTCCGAGTCCATCAGCCGTGACTTTACCGTATTTTCGCGCACAACATCAATGAACTGACGTCGATTCCGCCGCACCTGCAAGCGGCCTCGGAGGGTCGAAGATGCTGACGTTTCTGCTGCTGGTGTGCTCGAACGTGTTCATGACGTTCGCCTGGTACGGCCATCTCAAGTATCCGCACTGGCCGCTCTGGCAGGCGATCTTGGTGAGTTGGGGCATCGCGTTCATCGAGTACTGTCTGGCCGTCCCGGCAAATCGTTACGGCTACGGAACGTTCACCGGGGTCCAGTTGAAGACGATCCAGGAAATCGTGACGCTGGCGGTGTTCGCGGTCTTCGCCATCGTCTGGCTGGGCGAGGGCCTCAAATGGAACCACCTCGCGGCTTTCGGATGCCTCGTCGGCGCGGCATTTTTTATATTCTGGGAATGAGCAAAGAAAAGCCGGCTTGCAAAGACCCGGAGGGTTCTGCAAGCCGGCGGACCAGGCCAAGGGACCAACTTGACCGAGGAAGTTTGAACATGGAGACCGGCGGGAGGGCCGGGTGAAGAATGTAAGTGCATTTATATATAATTTTATTCAAATGTCAAAATGATTTTATGTGAA
>JBIKWI010000173.1:0-7270 GCA_044356395.1 Tagaea sp.
CGAGCTTGGAAAAGAACTGCGCGAAACGGGCGGGATCGAGACGCGCAGCGACGATGCCGCCGAACGAGCCGTCCGGGCGTTCGACACGCATCGAGACCGGGATGCTGATGTCGTTTCTGGGCCGGGCGACGATGGGCCGGTCGATGCGCAGGTCGCTCGACGGGGTGTCCCGGTGCGCGATGAAATAGGCGCGGTCCGAAAGGTCGGTGCGTGGCGGCGTTTCGGAGTCCACGTTGACGGCGATGCGCCCGTCGACCCCGACAAGGGCGAGGCCCCGCATCTGGCTCATCGATGCCTGTGCGCGCTTCAGGGCGACATGGATTTCGGCCGGCTCGCCGCGCACGACGATGGCCGACGTGCTCGGATCGCCGTCGATGCTGCGCAGCGCCAGGGAAGCGGCACCGAATATCTGTGCCACGAAGGCCGCGGCGACTTCGGCCTCGATGACGATCTGGCGGCGCGCTTCGTCGACGACCTGCTCGTAGATCTGCCAGACCTGCACGCCCGCGACGGCAAATATCAGGGCCAGCAGGAGGCCGACGAAGCCGATGCCGACGGGCCGCGAGAGGGTACCGCTGCTTGCGATCTTCGCCATTCAGGACAGGCGCTTGGCGCGGATACGGGCGGTGCGGCGGACGGACATCGCTTGATCCTACCTGAACACTTTGTAGAAAGTATTAACGCCTCGGTGCGGACAGGCCCGGCGCCGGCCTTTGATTCGCCTCAATGCGGGCGCGTCGTGGCGGGGGGAGGATGGACAAATCGTCCACGAATCCCTCGAGGAGGCAGCCATGCAACGACGGACATTTCTGACGCTGACAGCGACGGCGGGACTTGCGATCGCACTTGGAGCGACCGAAGCGCTGGCGCAGGGCATGGGCGGCATGAGTGCGACCGAGCGCGACAAGATGCGCGAGCAGATGCGCAAGCGCTGGGACGAAATGGACCATGAAGGCCGGTCGCAGGCGATGGAGGGCATGCGCGGACGCCGCCACGAGCCCAAGTACGAGGAAATGCGCGAACGCTGGGACAAGATGAGCCCGGCGGACCGGCAGAAGATGCTGGAGCGCCACGAGCGGCGGCACGGCGAAGGCCGCAAGGGCTAGAGCTGGACGCGCAGGCTCGAGATGATGATGCGCTTGGCGAGTTCGACCGAGCTGATCGACTTCCAGTCCAGTTCGGGGATGATCGAGCGCATCTGTTCGTCCGACGTCTTGTAGAAGTCGATGGCGCCGAAGATGCGGTCGACCTTCGTGCCGTCTTCCGACAGCGGCAGGGCCAGATGCTCGATGTCGAGCTTGATGCCGTTCTGCGTGGTGATCGTGCTTTCGTCGACCACCGCCATCTTCATCTGCACGGCATAGACGAGGTTCTTGCGCCATTCCTCTTCCCAGCCGCCGATCTGCAGGTCGAGCAGCATCATGCCCGTGGCATCCTGCTTGAGCCGGTCGCTCAGCGCCGTGCCCATCAGGCGGAACTTGAACCACATGCCGGCTTCGTCCTGCATGACCTGGGCGATGTAGATATAGGGAAGCTCGGGCAGCAGATCGTGGGGCATCACGTCGGGCTGCATCTCGGCGCGCGTCGGCATCGTTTTCTTGCCGCAGGCGGCCACCCAGTGCGCGTAGACGCGTGAATTGAGCTTGCTGGCCAGCACCAATCGCATCCGGTCGATCTCCATCGGCATGCGACTCCACGAAAGGTGGGTACGCTGGGGGGCTGGAAGACAGTCTCACCTTTCGGTTGATTTACATAATTTATACGGGGATTAGTCGTGCTTCTCGTGTCAACCGGCGAGGAACGCGGCCCAATGCCGCCGCTTGGCCGCAAGGTCCATCGCGGCGTGGGCCGGGCTGGTCGATGGCAGCGTGACGAACGCTATCCCGTCGACCGGCAACGCATGTCGTCGATAGAGCCGTGCGGCCGTCGCCCCGTTGAAGCCGACGCGCGCGATCCGCCGGTGCCGGGCGAAGAATGCCGCAAAATCGTTGGCGGATATCGTATCCGGCGCGATCGCGGAATCGAGACTGCCCGGCCGGACGGCCGCTTCACACACGTCCCACACCGCGATGCCCGCCTCGCGGAGACTGCGCGTGCGCAAGGCATAGGGAGCATCGGCATCGAAGCCGAGCACGTGCCCGAGGATCGGCCAGAACGCGTTGCGCGGATGGGCGTAGTAGCGACCGGCGGCCAGCGAGGCCTGCCCCGGCAGCGTGCCGAGGATCAGCACCCGCGAATTCCGGTCGGCGATGGGCGGAAAGCCGCGGTCCATGGCCCTCACCCGAAGGCGAGGGTCAGGCCGCGAGCTTGGCGGTCGCGATCTCGATGCGGGCGGCAAGGCCCGTACGTTCGCCGTCGTCGGTGGCGGCACCGAGCTTCGCGCGCAGCGTCTCGATTTCCTTCGTGACGGATGCCTTGTCGATCTCCGACACGCGCACGGCCTCGTCGGCGAGCACGGTCACGCGGTCGGCCGAGGCCTCCGCGAAGCCGCCGGCGACGAAGATGCGGTCCTTGACGGCACCACCGGCATAGATGGCGATCGTGCCGGTCCGCAGCGTCGAGATGACCGGGGCATGGCCCTTGAGCACGCCGAAATCGCCTTCGCTGCCGGGGACGACGACCATCTCGACGTCCTCGGACACGAGCAGGCGCTCCGGGCTCACCAGTTCGAACTTGGTCGTGTCGGCCATTGCGATCTACCCGTTCCCGATCAGGCCGCTTCGGCGGCCATCTTGCGCGCCTTGGCGCGGGCTTCCTCGAGCGTGCCGACCATGTAGAAGGCCGCTTCCGGCATGTCGTCGCAGTTGCCCATGACGATTTCCTTGAAGCCCTTGATCGTGTCCTCGAGCTTCACGAGCACGCCCGGCGTGCCGGTGAAGACTTCGGCGACGTGGAAGGGCTGCGACAGGAAGCGCTGGATCTTGCGCGCGCGGGCGACGACGAGCTTGTCCTCTTCCGAGAGCTCGTCCATGCCGAGAATGGCGATGATGTCCTGCAGCGACTTGTAGCTCTGCAGCACCTTCTGCACGTCGCGTGCGGTGTTGTAGTGGTCCTCGCCGATGACGCGCGGGTCGAGCATGCGCGACGTGGAGTCGAGCGGGTCGACGGCCGGGAAGATGCCCAGCTCCGCGATCTGGCGCGACAGCACGGTCGTCGCGTCGAGGTGGGAGAACGACGTCGCCGGGGCCGGGTCGGTCAGGTCGTCGGCGGGCACGTAGATGGCCTGCACCGAGGTGATCGAACCCTTCTTGGTCGAGGTGATGCGCTCCTGCAAGGCGCCCATGTCGGTCGACAGCGTGGGCTGGTAGCCCACCGCCGACGGGATGCGGCCGAGAAGCGCCGACACTTCGGCGCCCGCCTGCGTGAAGCGGAAGATGTTGTCGACGAAGAACAGGACGTCCTGGCCTTCCTCGTCGCGGAAATATTCGGCGACCGTCAGGCCCGACAGGCCGACGCGCGCGCGGGCACCCGGCGGCTCGTTCATCTGGCCGTACACGAGGGCGACCTTCGAGCCGGGGCCGTCGGTCTTGATGACGCCCGATTCCATCATCTCGTGATAGAGGTCGTTGCCTTCGCGCGTGCGCTCGCCCACGCCCGCGAACACCGACACGCCGCCGTGCGCCTTGGCGACGTTGTTGATGAGCTCCATGATCGTCACGGTCTTGCCCACGCCCGCACCGCCGAACAGACCGATCTTGCCGCCCTTGGCGTAGGGGGCGAGCAGGTCGATGACCTTGATGCCGGTGACGAGGATCTCGGCTTCGGTCGACTGCTCGACGAATTCCGGGGCCGAACGGTGGATCGGCGAGGTGCGCTTGTGGCCGATGGGGCCGCGCTCGTCGATCGGCTCGCCGATGACGTTGATGATGCGACCCAGCGTCTCGGGGCCGACGGGCATCGCGATGGCGTTGCCGGTGTCGACCGCTTCCTGGCCGCGGACGAGACCGTCGGTCGTGTCCATGGCGATCGTGCGCACGGTCTGCTCGCCCAGGTGCTGGGCGATCTCGAGCACCAGAGTCTTGCCCTGGTTCTGCACGTGCAGCGCGTTCAGGATCTTCGGCAGCTCGCCGTCGAAGCGCACGTCGACGACGGCACCCGTGATCTGGACGATGCGGCCGACCTTGTTGTTCGCCATGGTTCCTACTCCTGCAAAATCAGACGGCTTCGGCGCCGGAGATGATCTCGATCAATTCCTTGGTGATCGAGGCCTGGCGCGAGCGGTTGTAGTTGAGCGTGAGCTTCTTGATCATGTCGCCGGCGTTGCGCGTGGCGCTGTCCATCGCGGACATGCGCGCACCCTGCTCGGACGCGGCGTTCTCGAGAAGCCCGCCATAGACCTGGACGGCGAGATTGCGCGGCAGCAATGCCGTCAGGATCTCGCCTTCCTCGGGTTCGTATTCGTAGGAGGCGCCGGAATCCGGCGCGCCCGTTTCGGCCGCCACGAAGGGCACGAGCTGCAGGCGCGTGGGCACCTGCGTGATCGCCGACTTGAAGCGCGCGTAGTAGAGCGCCGCCACGTCGAACTCGCCGGCATCGAACATCGCCAGCACCTTGTCGGACACGCGCTGCGCTTCGGCGAAGGTCATGCGCTTGCGGCCCACGTCCTCGACCGAACCGACGATCAGGCTGGCGAAGTCGCGGCGCAGCTGGGCGAGGCCCTTGCGGCCCACGCACAGGAGCTTGACCGTCTTGCCGTCGGCCTGGAGCTTGCGGATCTCGGTGCGGACCATGCGCACGATCGACGAGTTGAAGCCGCCGCACAGGCCGCGATCCGACGTGCAGACCACCAGCAGGTGGACCTTGTCGGCACCCGTGCCCGACAGCAGCTTGGGCGCACCGGCACCGGCCGTCATCGAGCCCGCGAGCGAGCCCAGCATGCGGCCCATGCGCATCGCGTAGGGGCGTGCTGCTTCCGCCTGCTCCTGCGCGCGGCGCAGCTTGGCCGCGGCAACCATCTTCATGGCGGACGTGATCTTCTGCGTCGACTTGACCGACGCGATCCGCATCCGGAGTGTTTTGAGAGTGGCCATCGTCTATGTCCGGTGTGGCTGGCTCAAGCGGCGAAGGTCTTGACGAACGCGCCGAGGACTTCGCGCAGCTTCTTGTCCGTTTCCGGCTTGATCTCGCGGTCCTTGGCGACCGCGGCGAGGATGTCCGCGTGCTTGGACTTCACCAGCGCCATGAACTGCGACTCGAACTTGCCGACGTTCTTGACGTCGATCGAGTCGAGGAAGCCGTTGACGCCCGCGAAGATCGAGACGACCTGCTCTTCGACCGGCATCGGCGCGTACTGCGGCTGCTTCAGCAGCTCGGTGAGACGCGCGCCGCGCGCCAGCAGCTTCTGCGTCGACGCGTCGAGGTCGGAGGCGAACTGCGCGAAGGCGGCCATCTCGCGGTACTGGGCGAGCTCGAGCTTGATCTTGCCGGCGACCTGCTTCATCGCCTTGATCTGGGCGGCGGAGCCGACGCGGGAGACCGACAGGCCGACGTTGATGGCCGGGCGGATGCCCTTATAGAAGAGGTCGGTTTCGAGGAAGATCTGGCCGTCGGTGATCGAGATCACGTTGGTCGGGATGTAGGCCGACACGTCGCCGGCCTGCGTCTCGATGACCGGCAGCGCCGTCAGCGAACCGGCCTTCATCGCGTCCGACATCTTGGCCGCGCGCTCGAGCAGGCGCGAGTGCAGGTAGAACACGTCGCCGGGATAGGCTTCGCGGCCCGGCGGGCGGCGCAGCAGCAGCGACATCTGACGGTAGGAAACGGCCTGCTTGGAAAGATCGTCGTACACGATGACGGCGTGCATGCCGTTGTCGCGGAAGTATTCGCCCATCGCGCAGCCCGTGTAGGGGGCGAGGAACTGCAGCGGGGCCGGATCCGAAGCGGTGGCCGCGACGACGATCGTGTATTCGAGCGCGCCGTAGTCCGCGAGCGTCTTGACAATGCGCGCGACGGTCGAGCGCTTCTGCCCGATGCACACGTAGATGCAGTAGAGCTTCTTGGATTCGTCGCCCTGCGCGTTGACCGTCTTCTGGTTGATGAAGGTGTCGATCGCGACGGCGGTCTTGCCGGTCTGGCGGTCGCCGATGATCAGCTCGCGCTGGCCGCGGCCGACGGGCACGAGCGCGTCGATGGCCTTGAGGCCCGTCTGCATGGGCTCGTGCACCGACTTGCGCGCGATGATGCCGGGGGCCTTCACTTCGACGCGCGTCATCGTGGCGCCGACGAGCGGGCCCTTGCCGTCGATCGGGTTGCCGAGACCGTCGACCACGCGGCCGAGCAGGGCCTTGCCGATCGGCACCTCGACGATGGCGCCGGTACGCTTGACGACGTCGCCTTCGCGGATGTCGCGGTCGTCGCCGAAGATGACGACGCCGACATTGTCGGTCTCGAGGTTGAGGGCCATGCCCTTGATGCCGCCCGGGAACTCGACCATCTCGCCCGCCTGGACGTTGTCGAGGCCGTAGACGCGGGCAATGCCGTCACCCACCGAGATGACCTGCCCGACCTCGGCGACGTCGGCCGACGTGTCGAACTTGGCGATCTGGTCCTTCAGGATGGCGGAAATCTCGGCGGCGCGGATAGACATGGACTCGTTCTCCGATGGAAATCAGGCCCGACCGGCGAGGGTCAGGTGAAGACGCTTGAGTTGGCCCTGCAGCGAGGCGTCGACGAGGCGGGAACCCACCTTCACCTTCAGCCCGCCCAGAAGCTTGGGATCGACCTTGAGGTCGAGCGTGACTTTGCGGCCGGCGGCGGCACGCAGCTTGGTCTCGAGTTCGGCGATGCGGGCCGGCGACAGCGCCACGGCCGACACGACTTCGGCGACGGTCTCGCCGCGCGCTTCGGCCACCAGGGCGCGGTACTGCCTGGCGATCGCGGGGAAGTCGGCAAGGCGGCGGTTGCGCGCCAGCGTGCCGACGAAGCGGCGCACCAGATCGCCGATGCCGAGGTTGGCCATCACGGCGAGCACGGCCTTTTCCTGCGTGGCGCGCGGCAGCAGCGGACTGTTCGTCATCCGCTTCAGTTCCGGCACGGCCGCGAGGGCCTCTTCGAAGGTCTTGAGGTCGCCGGCGACGGCGTCGAGCCATTGCGGACTGGCGAGTTCATACAGCGCGCCCGCGTAGCGTTGAGCGATTCCGGCGGAAGAGGCGTTTTTCGAGGCCACGCGCGGTCCCTTGGTCGGCGGTCCGTTTTTCGCCTTTGGCCCACCCCGGACGGGCTCGCCAACCTCGCGAAAAACAACAAGAAAACGGCGAACGGAAGGTGTCTT
>JBIKWI010000174.1:0-7268 GCA_044356395.1 Tagaea sp.
CTGGGCGCCAACGGCAACGGCAAGTCGACGCTCGCCAAGCTGTTCGCCGGCCGTATGCAGCCGATGTCCGGCAATACGATGCGCGCGTCCAAGCTGCAGACCGGCTTCTTCGCCCAGCACCAGATCGAGGATATCGACCCCGACCGCACGCCCGTCCAGCTTCTCGGCGACGAATGGCCGAAGGCGGCCCCGCTCGTGCTGCGCTCGCGTCTCGCGCGCTTCGGCTTCTCGGGGCCGAAGGCCGACGTGAAGGCCGAGAATCTCTCCGGCGGCGAGAAGGCGCGTCTTGCCTTCGCGCTTGCGACCGCGCACGCCCCGCAGCTCCTGATCCTCGACGAGCCGACAAACCATCTCGACATGGCCAGCCGCGAGCGGCTGGTCGCCGCCATCAACGATTTCGCCGGTGCGGTCATCCTCGTCACGCACGACTGGTCGCTGCTCGAACTGACCTGCGACCGGCTGTGGCTGGTCGCGGGCGGCAAGGTCACGCCGTTCGAGGGCGATCTCGACGACTATCGCCAGCTTGCGCTCGCCGAACGGCGCGCCCAGCGCCAGAGCGCCGACAAGCCCAAGGCCGCCCCGGCAAGGCGGCCCGCGCGCGACATGGGTGCGTTGAAGCGCGAGCTCAAGGCCGCGGAAGATGCGTTGGCCAAGCTGACGGCAGAGCGCCAGAAGCTGGAAAACGAGGCCGCCCTGCCCTCGACCTACAACGATCCGCGGAAGTCGGCGGCCAACGCCAAGCGAATCAAGGAACTCGCGGATCCGATCGCCAAGGCCGAGACGCGCTGGCTTGCCGCCGCCGAAGCCATGGAAGAGGCCGATGCGGCCTAGCGCCGTCGCGATCCTGCTGCTGGCGCTCTTCGCCGGCCCGGCAGGTGCTGCGGACTGGGGTGGCGTACGCGGCCCGACACCGGGGCCGGCACGATTGATCGGCGGGCCCGCGAACGGCTGCATCGCCGGGGCGCAGGCGCTGCCGGCCGACGGACCGGGCTATCAGGCCGTCCGGCTGTCGCGAAACCGCGTGTGGGCCCATCCGCAGACAATCGCCTACGTGAAGAAGCTCGGAGCCGCCGCCGCAGCGCTCGGACTGCCGCCGCTCTATGTCGGCGATCTTTCGCAGCCGCGCGGCGGACCGATGGCGTTCGGGCATGCCTCCCACCAGAACGGCACCGACGCGGACATCTGGCTCAATCTCGATCCGAAGCCCGACCTTGCTCCGGCGATGCGCGAGAACATCGCGATCACCGATCTCGTCCTGCCCGACGAGCGCGCCGTCGACCGGTCCAAGTGGCGGCCCGAGCACGCGCGGCTGTTGCGCGCGGCTGCGGACTTCGCCGAGGTCGACCGCATCTTCGTCCACTTCGCGATCAAGAAGGAGCTATGCGCGAGCGTGTCGGGCGAGCGCGCGTGGCTGCGCAAGGTCCGGCCGTGGTACGGGCACCGCGAGCATTTCCATGTCCGCCTCGCCTGCCCGGCCGACAGTCCCGACTGCACGCGGCAGGCGGCGATACCACCGGGCGACGGGTGCGATGCCTCGCTCGACTGGTGGTTCCTGGATGCCGTAGAGCGGCACAAAGCGGCGCCGGGCCCCAAATCGGCTTCGCCGCCGCGCCCGAAACTTCCGGCCGCTTGCGCCGCAATCCTCAAGGCGCCTTGACGCCTCAGCCCCAGCTGCGGACGGGGCCGGTGTCGATATGCACGAAATCGCTGCGCGGATACTGCCCGACGCCGCCCGCCTGCAGCGAAACGGCCGCTTGCCGGATCGCACGCACCGAGCGGTCGGCAAGATCGATGTCGAGTGCCCGACCATGGATATGGAACGAGTTCCGCGCGACCCCGCCATGCGACTTGCGCGCGGCGGCATTCGTGCGCGGCGAGCGGTAGGCAGAAATCACGCGCCAAGGCTCGCTCGAACCCAGCCGCTGATGGAGTTCCCACATCTGATCGTAGAGCTTCGGGTCCATGTGCGTGACGGCACCGATCTTGTAGTCGCGCAGCAGCGCGTCGAGCCGCCGCGTCGCTTCCGGCAGGTAATTCCCGTCGCGCCAATAGACGGCGTCGAAACGCTCGCCGGTATTGACGATCTGGAGCTTGAGTGCGCGCGTGCTGGACGGCCGGACCGGGACCGGCGACGACGGTGCCACGACCGCACGCTTTGCCTTCGGCTTTGCCGCCAAGGCATCGCCCGAAGGCAGGATCAGGCTTGTTGCAGCGGCTGCAGCCAGAAAAAGGAAGCCGCGACGGCTGGGGGGCTCGTGTCGGTCGAACATGGCCGGTGGGCGAGTCCTTTCGTCGAATTCAGTCGATTCAGAATGCACACGGGCACCGGACAAGGCAAGCCCGAAGAAATACATTGAAACAATTATTTAAAACATTGATTTACAATAAATAAAATAGATCTAAAGCGACCCCTTTCGATTCGCCCGATCAGGGTGCCAACGTCGGTGCCGGAGCCGCCGTATCGCGCGGCAGGCGCGCCTCGACGATCGGCCGCCGCTCGATCCCGGCGACGAACCGCGCGTCGAGCCCGTAGATGTCCTCGCGCAGGTGCAGTTCGCCGTCCTGCACGAAGGCCGTGAAATAGACGAGGTGAACCGGGACGGGACCGCGAACCAGCACGCTGCGCGTCTGGCCGTCGGCATCGGCCGCCTCGATCGCGTCGCGGCCCCAGCCGTTGGTGTTGCGCAGGACCCATTCGACCAGTTCGGACGGCCGCTCGAGCCGGATGCAGCCCGACGACAGCGCTCGGTCCGCGCGCGCGAAATAATGGCGGTCCGGCGTATCGTGCAGGAACACGTCGAACGTGTTGTGCATGGTCAGTCGGAACTGCCCGAGCGCGTTCTTCGGCCCCGGATCCTGACGCACCCAGTAGGGCATGGCGCGCGGGCTCACGCGCCGCCAGTCGACCTTGCGCGGATCGATCTCGACGCGCTCCTCGCCCGAGCCGCGATAGAAACGGAACCCCAGATCGACGAGCGCCTGGGGGTTCGCGCGCAGGCGCGGCAGCAGATCCTCGCGCACGAGCTTGGAGGGTACCGTCCAGGTCGGATTGAAGATCACTTCGGTGATGCGGCTGGAGAAGATCGGCGTGGCGCGGGCCTCGCGACCGACGACGACGGGCATGACGATCCGCTCGGTGCCACCTTCCACCGCGCGAAGCGCGAAACCCGGCACGTTGACTTCGATGTAGGTGCCGCCGGGGCGCGCCGGCAGGGCGCGCATGCGGTCGAGATTGACGGCGATCTGCGCGATGCGCGAGTCGACGGACCGGTTGAGGGCGGCGAGCGTGCGCGGCCCGACGCGGCCGTCCGCAGACAGGCCGTGGCGTATCTGGAAACGGACCGTCGCGGCGACCAGTTCGGGGTCGTAGAGTTCGGCGTCCTCGCCCGGCGCCGCATCGGACGTCGCGCCGTCGGTGATCGCAAGCCTGCGGCGAAGGGCGGGTATGCGCGGATCGCTTGCGCCCGGCTCGAGCGTCCGGCCGCCGGGGATCGTACGCCAGCCGCCCCGCGCCTTGATCGCCCGGTACTCCGCGAGCCTTTCGAGGAGCCGCGCATAGCCGGGATCCGCGGGCGACAGCCTGTCGAAAACGCTGTCGGGATCGTCCGCGCGCGCCAGATCGCGCAGCAGCGCGTCGGCATCCAGCGGACGCGGAACGATGCGGATGTCGGAAGGCAGGTCGACCGACGCGACCCGCCCGCCCTGGAGATCGGCCGCATATCGAAGGGCCGCCTGCGTCAGCAGCAGGTCCAGACGCGCAAGCGATTCGGCGTCGCCCGAGCGCAGCAATCGTTCGATATCCTGGATGCTGTAGTCCGACGCGATCAGGCCGCGCGCGGCGGCCGTGCGGAACGTCTCGATCAGCCGTTCGGCTCGCGGCACCGGACCGTCGGCGCCGAGCCAGAGCGGCGTGAAGTCCCGCGACTGGTAGAGTGCCTGCACGGCATTGCGGCGCGCGTCGTCCGGTCCCGGCTCGATCGCCGCCACGTTCGCGCGCAGGTTCGGGCGCAAATCGGCAGGCACCAAGGCCTGGACGGCCGGCGGAAATCCGGCGCCCAGCAAGATCAGGCCAGTAAGCAGTGCGGGTCGGGCATCGATCATGCCCGATAAGCTAGCACGGACGGCGAAAAGGGAAAGTTGAGGGTCAGCGACCCTTGAGAAGGTCGACCGTCGCAACCGGCTCGACCGGCTTCAAGTGGCGGTCGAAGAAGCCGATCGAACGGTCGATCGCCTCGCGGCTGGCCGCCGCCTGGAAGAAATGGGGCTGGTTCGGGAACAGCGCGACTTCGTGCGGCACGGAAAGCTTGCGCAGGATATCTCGGGTCTGCGTCGCGCGCGCGACCGGCACGGTCCGGTCTTTCTGTCCATGGATCACCAGGGTCGGTGCCAGTCGCGTGGTGACCGGCGCCACGTTGCCCGGCATCCCGCCGCCCATGTTGACGACGGCGGCAATCCGCTTGTCGCGGCTCGACAGGCCGAGTGCCTGGAAACCGCCCAGTGAGAAGCCGAAGGCCGCCAGACGGCTCTGGTCGACGCGCTGGTCCTTGGCCATCTCGTCGACGGCCGCACGCACGACATCGTGCTGCATCTCGAACTCGGCAATCAGGGCACGGCCACGGGGACGGTTGCGGTTCCGGTCCCCCAGATAGTGGGGCAAGTACACGACATAGCCGGCTTCGGCGAAGCTCTCGGCGGCTCCGCGATAGAACGCGCCATTGCCCATGCCCGAGGCGCCGTGCAGCAGCAGGACGGCCGGGCGCGGACCCTCGGTGTCGGGGCGGAAAATCTCGAGTTTCACCTGCCGCTTGCCGACCCTGTAGCGCGTATCGGCACGCGAAACCTGAGTCGCCACGCGGCGAAGGTCGGAGCCGGCGCCGAACGCATCGCTTGGTGCGGCACCCGGCATACGCCCTGCCCAGTCCGGCGCCGCCTGGGAACCGTTCTCGAGGCGGGCTAGAACGGCCAGATCGTCCTCGGGGCCGGTCGCCGCACCGCCACGGGTCACCGGGTAGGCGGGAGCGGCCGCCACAGTCGCGGCGGAGCCGGCCGCAGGCGCCGAAACGATGGCTGGCGGGGTCTCGGCGGTGCCCGGGACAAACACGAACGGGAGGCTGGGATCGAGCAGATAGTTGAGCGCAAGCGTCAGAGGAGCTTCGACGGCCGTCGAGAACGAAGTCGTCTGTGTATCCTGCTGCGGGGAGAGATCCGTCCCCTGCGAGGCCACAGCCACCGCCACGAGTAGCTCAATCATCCAAGCCGTCCTGTCGAAACGATTATTTCGATTTGTTGCAGTCGCACGGGGATAGCATAGCAACCGAAAATCAGGGAGTCGTTTTTCGGTTACGGCTGAAAATTAACCAATTGGAAGGAATTCGTGGTTTAGATTCAATGGACTTTATTTCGCCGCCAAATATGCCCCGCGCTCGATTCCGCGCCATTTGGGCAGACTGATCTTTATTTCAGCGTTTCGTGCGGACTCGGCAACAGTGGGGCGGATCAGTGGCCTTCCTGCTCGTCGAAGTAGCGCTTGATCAGCCAGAACAGGAACGCGGCAGCGGCTGCAAAGATAAGCAGCCCCATAAGATACATCGGTCCGCCCTGCGCGCCCGACGCCAATGCAAGTCCGACAAAGCCGACCGCCGCAGAAATCACTCCGACAATCCACATTCCAAGGCCCGACATCGAAGGCTCCCGTTCCTGATCCGGCTCGATGGCCGTCCGCGCAAAGTTAGCCAGTCCGCCGCGCGGGGTCTAGCCCGCGAACGCGGCAAGTGCCGCCGCATCCCCTTTCACCAGAAGCGGGACGGCGGCGGCGACGCGCCCGGCCGGCCAGTCCCACCATGCGATCTCGAGCAGCTTCTCGATCGTGGGGGCCGGAAAACGCATCTTGACGACCCGCGCCGGATTGCCGGCGACCATCGCATATGCCGGCACATCCCGCGTGACGACGGCACACGCGGCGACGATGGCGCCCGAGCCGATCGTCACGCCGGGCATGATGGTGCTCTTGAAGCCGCACCAGACATCGTTGCCGACCCGGATGCTGCCCTTGTTGATCGCAGGATAGTCGCGCGCCGACATCCGGTCGGCCCATGGGCCGCCGAAAACCGGGAACGGATAGGTCGACGGTCCCGCGACGGCGTGATTGGCGTCCGACATGATGAACGTCGTGTCGTGCGCGAACGCGCAATACTTGCCGATATCGAGCCGCGCGCCCGAGAAGCCGAAATCGTAGCGGACGTTGCGGATGAAGAAGCGGGTCGGGTCGTCGAAATCGGAATAGTAGCTGTACTCGCCCGCCGTCAGATGGAGACGCGGCGGATGGATCTCGTCCAGAAGCGGCTTCAGGAAAACCGTATGTCGGGCACCGGAACCGAACGGAAAAAGGGAGCTCGGATCGATCGAAGCCGGGTGGGTCATCGCTAGATCTCCACTTGGGTTCCCAATTCGACGACGCGGTTGGACGGGATGCGGAAGAACGCGGTGGCGCTGTAGGAACTGCGCGACAGGGCGATGAACAGCTTTTCGCGCCAGCGGGGCATGAGCGGCTTGCTTTTCATCACGAGGTTCTCGCGACCGAAGAAGAAGGACGTATCCATCATGTCGAACTTCAGGCCCAGCGGCTGCGCCAGACGCAGCACGCGGGGAATGTTCGGCCCTTCCATGAAGCCGTAGCGCAACGTTACCCGCCAGAAATTCTTCTCCAGCGCCACGACCTGGATACGGTCCTTTTCCGCGACCTGCGGGATCTGCTCGAAAACGACCGTGAGCAACACGACGCGCTCGTGGAGAACCTTGTTGTGCTTCATGTTGTGGAGCAGCGCGTAAGGCACGCCGTCGGTTGTCCCCGTCATGAACACGGCCGTGCCCGCCACCCGGGGCGGATTGCCGTCGCGCAGCCGGGCGATGAACGGCTCGAGCGGTACGGTGCTCTCGTGCAGCCGCTCGACGAGGATCCGTCGGCCGCGCTTCCACGTCGTGAAGATCGAATAGAGCCCGGCACCGGCGACGAGCGGCAGCCAGCCGCCGTCGGCGAACTTGACCAGATTGGCAAGGAAGAACGAGAGGTCGACGACGAGCAACAGGATGGTGACGGTCAACGCCCGCAGGCGCGACCAGCCCCACACGTGGCGCGCCACGACGTAGGCGATGAGCGTGGCAACGCACATCTCGCCCGATACCGACAGGCCGTAGGCGGACGCCAGGTTCGACGACGACTGGAACCCGATCACCAGCGCCAGCACGCACACGCACAGGATCCAGTTGAC
>JBIKWI010000030.1:0-24494 GCA_044356395.1 Tagaea sp.
GTCGTCGGCAGCGTCCGCGACCCGGTAACCGGTCTGGACCTGCTTGGAGGCGACGTTGAGGGCCGATTGGGTCGTGCGCAGCGAGGCCAAAGCCACCATCGCGCCGACGTTTGTGTTGATCGAGTTCGACATGAACAGGTCCTTCCTCTTCTAGGGTCAGGCCCAGCGTTCTGCTGAGCTTGCTGGCGAGCCTCTGTCATGAAGACCCCGCCCGCACGAAGCACATTAATTCACCATTCGAATGTATGCTAGAAAAAAATGGTAAAATTTGAATTAATTTTCCGCCAATTCCTTGATGGATAGCGGATCATCGACCGGGGCGCACGGCCGGGACAGTAGATGCCAGCGACCGATATCTCGGCTATGCTCCGGCAATGGAAGGCATTTCGACGATTCTGGCGGCCGCCGTCGGGCATCACCAGGCCGGCCGCTTCGAGGATGCGGTATCCCAGTACGAAAAACTTGTTTCGGCCGGTATCCGTGTTCCCGTGCTTTACCAGTCGTTGGGGGCAGCGCGGCTCGCGCTCGGACAGGCCGAACCGGCGATTCTGGCCCTGACCGAGGCGACCCGACTCGACCCTGCGTCGGCGCCGACCTTCGCGAATCTCGGGCACGCGCTCGCCCTTGCGGCCCGATGGCGCGCGGCGGCAGATGCGTATGCGCAAGCCGTGAAGATCGACGCGAAGTTTTCCGAAGCGCTCGTCGAGCAGGGCGTATGCCTCGAGAATTCCGGCGATGCGGCGGCGGGCGAAGCGTGCTTCGTGCGTGCCGCAGTACTCGATCCGAAGAACGTGCGGATCTGGGCCCTGCTCGGGCGCGCCTATCATCGCCGGCGCGCGCTCGATCTTGCCATCGACAGCTACCGGCGCGGCGTGGCGGTCAAGGACGATGCCGCCGACCTGTGGAACAACCTGGGTGCGGTGCTGCACGAGCGCGGCGCGCTCGATGAAGCGCAGAAGGCGCTGGAGCGGGCGGTGGCGCTGGCCCCCGGACTGGCCCAGGCGCATGCGAACCTCGGCTCGCTGCTTGCCGACCGCGACGACCGCGCGGGTGCCAAGGCCGCTTATGCGCGCGCGATCGACTGCGATCCTGGCAATGTCGGCGCAAGGCTGGGCGCTTGTTTCGCCGAACTGCCGATCCTATACGAAACGCCCGAGGCGATCGGCGAAGCGCGCGGGCGCTATGTGGCCGCACTCCGGGCGACGATCGCGGCCCTCGATCTCGAAGTACCCGGCGTGGCGCCCGCCGTCGCCGCCGCGGTCGGCCAGCAGCAGCCGTTCTTCCTGCCCTATCAGGCGCAGAACGATGTCGAACCGCAGCGTCTCTATGGCGCGTTCGTGTGCGCGGCGATGGCGAAAACCTATCCCCAATGGGCGCAGCCGCTGGCGTTGCCGCCGCGCAGCGCCGACGGGCGGCTGCGCGTGGGGTTCGTGACCGCGTATTTCCGCCGCCATTCGATCTGGAAGCTGTTCCGCGGCTGGATGGAGAATCTCGACCGCACGCGCTTTGCCGTGCACGGCTACTGGACCGGTGCCGCAGCCGATGCCGAAACGCCCGCCGCGCGCGCGGCCTGCGAACGCTTCGTCGAAGGGCTCGGCTTCGAGGCGATGGCCGCCGCGATCCGCGCCGACGCGCCGCATGTGCTGATCTATCCCGAAATCGGCATGGACCCGGTCTCGCACAAACTGGCCACGCTTCGCCTCGCACCCGTCCAGTGCGCGTCGTGGGGACATCCGGAAACGACCGGCCTCGCGACGATGGACTGGTTCCTGACCAGCGACCTGATGGAACCGCCGGGCGAGGCGGCGCGCTACAGCGAGCGCGTGCACCGCCTGCCGAACATCTCGATCGACTACGCCGCACCGGCGGTCGTTCCCGCGTCGCTCGATGCGGCTGCACTCGGTCTGCGCGAGGGCGCGATGCGCTATCTGTGCTGCCAGTCGATCTTCAAGTACCTGCCGCAGGACGACGACATCCTCGCGCGCATCGCGCAAGGCGTGCCGGATTCGCGGTTCGTCTTCCTCGGCCATCCGACGGCGACGAACCTCACCGCCGCATTCAAGGCTCGCGTATCGGCAGCGTTCGCCGCGCGCGGGCTCGATCCGGCGCGCCACATCCTCGTGCTGCCCCAGCAGGACGGACCGCGCTACGCCGCGCTCAACGCGATGTCGCATCTGTTCCTCGACTCGCTGCGCTGGTCGGGCGGCAACACGACGCTCGAGGCGGTGGCGCAGGGGCTGCCGGCCCTCACCTGGCCGGGCGACCAGATGCGCGGCCGGCACAGCTACGCGATCCTCAAGCGCATGGATCTCGACGAAGGGATCGCGCGCGACCCCGACGACTATGTCGCGCGCGCGGTACGCTTCGGCAACGACCGGACCGCACTCGCGGCCTATCGCGCGCGTACGATCGAACGGCGCGAACTTCTGTGGCGCGATGCCAGTTCGACCGCCGCACTCGGCGCGTTCCTCGAACGCGTCGGCGGAGGGCCCGCGTGAGCGGGGACTACGAAGCCGGTGCGGCCGCCTTCGCGGCGGGCGACCTTGCCGGCGCGGGAAAGCACTTCGCGGCACAGCTCGCGACGGATCCCGACCACGTGCCGAGCCTCGTCGACTACGGCGTGACGCTGTTCATGTCCGATGCGCCCGAGCGGGCGATCCCGCTGTTCGAGCGGGCACTCCTGCACCTGCCGGGCAATCCGGCGATCGAGGTCAACCTGGCGCGCGCCATCGAGGCCGCGGGCCGGCCGATCGCGGCGGAAGCGCTGTGGCGGGCTCAGGTCGCGCGCGATCCGGCCGACGCGCTCGCGCGCCACCATCTGGGCAAGGTGCTGCTGGCGCAGGGCCGCTACCACGAGGCGCTGACCTCGTTCGCGACCGCCGTCGAGCGCGCGCAGGGGGCCACCCGCGCGCTGTGCTGGCGGGCCTATCTCAACACGCAGAACTACATGGACGACGTGTCGCCCGCGCGCATCCTCGCCGAGAACATGCGCTTCGCGGGCGAGCATTCGCCGCCCGGCATCGGCCGGCCCGCACTGCGCGACCCCGACCCGAAGCGCCGGCTGCGCGTGGGCTACGTCACGTCGGACCTGCGCGCGCATTCGGTCGCGCGCAACATGCTGGGCATCTTCGCGCACCGCAACCGCGCGGACTTCGAGACGCATGTCTATGCCGAGATCGAGCGGCCGGACGCCTTCACCGACTTGTTCCGCGGCATGTCGGACGGCTGGGTGTCGACCGTGGGCATGGACGACGACGCGGCGGCCGCGCGCGTGCGCGCCGACGGGATCGACGTGCTCGTGCTCGTGGCCGGGCATTTCGACCGCAACCGGCTGGGCATCCTGCTGCGCCGGCCCGCACCCGTGCAACTCGCCGCCTACGACATCTGCACGCAGGGCACCGAGGCGATCGGCGCCATCTTCCTCGATCCCGCGATGTGCGCCGGGCGCGCCGACCGCTTCGTCGAGCGCATGCTGCGCACGCGCCACGTCTACGTCCATCCGCCGCTGGAGGACACGCCGCCGCTGGTGCCGGCCCCCTGTATCGCCAACGGCTTCGTAACGTTCGGCTCGGCGAACAACCCGTCGAAGATGTCGGGACGCACCTACGATCTGTGGGCCGCCGCGCTGAAGGCCGTGCCGGACGCGCGCCTGCGCCTCAAGTTCATGCGCGCCTATGCCGAAGCGGCGATGCGCGATCTCGTGACGAAGCGCTTCGCCCAGCGCGGCATCGATCCCGCGCGCATCGAGTTCGAGACCGGGGCAATCGGGCGCGACGCGCATCTCGATTTCTATTCGCATGTCGACGTGGCGCTCGACACGTTCCCGTTCACCGGCTCGACGACGACGTTCGAGGCGCTGTGGATGGGCGTGCCCGTCGTCACTTTGCGGGGCACGACCGTTCCCTCGCGCTGGACCGCCGCGATCCTCGCACGCGCGCGTCGCGAGGAATGGTGCGCCGACGACATCGACGGGTTCGCCGAGACTGCCGCCATGCTCGCGCGCAAGGCCCCGTCGCAGGACCGCGCCGCCCAGCGCGCGGCCATCGCCGCCTCGTCGATCTGCGATCTTCGCGGACAGGCGCGCGCCTACGAGCGGCTCTACCGCGCCATGTGGACGCGCGCATGCCGGGCGGCATGAATCCCGACGCGGTCGAACTGCTGCGCCAGGGCCTGCGCCGCCACGCGGCGGGTGCCCTGGCCGAAGCGGCATCGCTTTTCGAGAAGGCGGCACGCACCGCTCCTGCACTTGCCGACGCGCACTATCTGCGCGGCGCGGTGCTCTCGCAGATGGGGAACGACGCGGCGGCACTGCCGTCGCTCGAACGCGCCGTCGCCCTCGTGCCGTCGACGGCGGCCTATCATGGCGCCCTGGCGCTGGCGCTGAAGGGGCTCGGGCGGCTGGACGATGCCATCGCGTCGTTCGAGCGGCAGACCGCCCTTTCGCCCGGCGATGCCGACGCGCATTTCAATCTCGGCAACGCGCTCCACGATCGCGAGCCGGCGGAAGCCGAGCCTGCGTGGCGCAAGGCGCTTGCGCTGCACGCCGACCATCCGGGGGCCGCGCTCAATCTCGGCAACCTGCTCGCCCGCCGCAAGGACTGGGCGGAAGCACTCGCCATGTACGCGCGCGCACCGGGCAGTGCCGCGGCACTCGTCGGTGCGGCCGCGTGCCTGATGGAACTCGGCCGGCCCGACGAGGCGCAAGCGCGCGCGCGTGCCGCAACCGCGCTGGAGCCGGAGAACGCGGCGGCGTGGCGCAATCTGGGCGTGGCGCTGGCCGCGCGCGGACGCGTCGACGAAGCGCTCGCGGCCTACGGCCATGCGGGCGACGACATCGAGACGCGCATCGCTGCCGGTGCGGCCCTTTCGTCCGCGCACCGCTACGCGCAGGCGGCACCGATGCTGGCGCAAGTGGCGGTACAGGCACCCGACCGGTTCGACGCGTGGCTCAACCTGGGCGTGGCCGAGGCGGGTAGGGGCCGCTATGCCGCCGCGCGCGACGCGTTTGCGCGCGCGCGCGCGATCGACCCCGCCTCGGGAAAGGCGCTCGCCAATCTTGCCAATGCCGAGCTCTATTGCGGCGATGCGGCCGCGGCCCGTCCGATTTACGAAGCGGCACGGGCCGCGGATCCGGCCGACATGTCGGCGGCGTCGACCGCGCTCTACGCGATGAACTACGACGACGCGATCGATGCCGCATCGGTCGTGGCGGCGCATCGCGCCTGGGGCGAGGGCCGGCCGCGGGTGGCACGGCCCGCGAAACGGACCGGCGGCGGGCGCATCCGCGTGGGCTACGTCTCGGGCGACTTCAACCACCATTCCTGCGCCTTCGTGCTGGCCGCACTGCTGCCGCACCACGACCGGAGCGTTTTCGAGATCTTCGCCTACTCGAACACGATGCGCGAAGACGCGGTCACGCAGCGCCTGCGCGCGTCGATCGACACTTGGCGGCACATCGTGGGCGTGGGAGACGATGCGGTGGCTTCGCAGGTCGCCGCCGACGGCATCGATATCCTTGTCGATCTTTCCGGCCACACGAACGCCAACCGCATGGGCGTGTTCGCGCGTCGGGCCGCCCCCGTGCAGGCGACGTGGCTGGGCTATCCGGCCACGACCGGCCTGCCGGCGATGGACGCGCGCATCGTCGATGCCGTGAGCGATCCCGACGACGCCCAATGCGTGGAGCGCGTCGTGCGCCTGCCGGGCGGGTTCCTCGCCTTCGTGCCGCCGCTGGGGCCGGAACCGTCGCGCGAACCGGGCCCGCCGACATTCGGTTCGTTCAACAACGTGGCGAAGCTGGGGCCGCGTACCGTCGCATGCTGGGCGAAGATCCTGCACGCCGTACCGGAATCGCGCCTGCTGCTGAAGGGGCTGAGCTTCGAGGATCCAGGCATCGTCGCGCGCTACCGGTCGCTGTTCGCCGCACACGGCATTGCACCCAATCGGCTCGACCTGATCGGCTGGATCGCGGGCTCGGGCGGGCACCTGCCGCTCTATGCGCGCATCGACGTGGCGCTCGACCCGTTCCCTTACAACGGCACGCTGACGACGCTCGAAGCGCTCTGGATGGGCGTGCCCGTCGTCACGCTGCGTGGCGACCGCCACGCGGCGCGCGTGGGCGCGTCGATCCTGACGCATCTGGGCAGGCCCGACCTGATAGCTGAGAGCGAAGACGCATATGTGAAGCGGGCTGTCGAACTGGTTTCGGCACGCACCGATCGGTCGGCCTTTCGCGCCGCCCTCGAAACGTCACCGCTGATGGACGGAGCGCGCCTCGCGCGCGAACTCGAAACGGCTTATCGCGCGCTGCTTACGGACGCGCCTTGAGTTTTCGGGCCGGAACCCCGCCCCAGATCTCGTAGGGCGGAACCTCGCCGTCGACGACGGCACCGGCGGCGATGACCGCCCCCTTGCCGATGCGTGCCCCGTCGAGGATCGTCGCGTTGGCGCCGATCCACACATCGTCGCCGATCACCACGCCGCCCTTCGAGGGTGCAAATCCCTGATGGCGGATGACGACATCGCGCCGGTCGAAGGCATGGTTGGCCGGCACGATGGCGACATGCGGGCCGACCAGCACGTAGTCGCCCAGCGAAATGCCGCTGCCCGAGTAGAGCGTGCAGTGCGGATTGATGTAGCAGTGCTGGCCGATCACGACATTGCCTTCGCCGCCCACGGCGCGGATCACGACGAAGTCGTAGATCTGCGAATGTGCGCCGATGCGGATCGTCGTGCCGCGCGTGGAAGGATGGATGCGCGCGTCGGGCGAAATGCTCGCCGTCGGATCGATCTCGAGCGCGCCGCCCGCCATCAGAAGGCCCGTTCGACCTTGGCGCCCATGCGCGCATAGAGGAAGAACATCAGTTCCTCGATCTGGCGCGCGTTGGGCTGGTCGAGCCAGGCATAGCCGTCGTAGCCGCGCTTGGGGCCCGTATCGAGATGGACGATGCGGTCGTAGCGCTTGACGATCTTCGTGGCCTTCGTCATCGCGGCGTCCCACGCGCGCGTGGAAACGGCCGCCCAGTGCCAGCGCATCCAGTCGGCCATCCATTCGACCGCGCAATGGTCGAACACGATGTCGCCCCCGGTCTTGGCGCCCCCGGCCTTCATCGCGGCGGCATGCTGGTCGAGCAGGTGCAGGCGAAGCTCGGTCTGCAGTTCGCGCGGCACTTCGTAGAGCGTCTGGAAACCGCGCGCGCGGACGAGTGCCTGCGAGGGATCGGCGACGATCCTGCCCTTGGCGCCGGCGAGCTTCTTCGCGCGCGCGGTACGGTCGATCAGCGGGGAGGCGGCGATCGCGACGATCATGCCTTGCCTCCCTTGCGGCGCAGGAACCCGTCGGGCGACAGCGACATCAGGTATTTCTCCGGCAGGCGGCGGTCGATCTCGAACTCGTCGTTCTCGGCCATGAACTGGCGCGCGGCGGCCAGCGGTCCTTCGTTGGGAACCGGATGGAACCCCATCAGGTCGTTGAGTGTGTCCTCGACCACGTAGTAGCCGCCGGGCTTCACGAAGCGCGAATAGAGGCGCAGCTCTTTCAGCACGTGTTCCTTCTCGTGGTCGCTGTCGGCGATGACCAGCACGCTCTTGCCCTTGCAGCGGCGCGCCACCTCGTCGAGCACTTCCTTGCTGCCGCTGTCGCCCTCGACATAGGCGATGCGCCCGCCCTTCTTGGGCTTGTGCTTGAGGTTCTTGAGCGAGATGTCGATGCCCAGCACCTCGCCGTGGCCGATCAGGTCGAGCACGTGGGCGAAGAAGACCGAAGCGCCGCCGAACATCACGCCCAGTTCGAGCACGATGTCGGGCTTCTGGCGCCAGATCAGTTCCTGATAGGCCCAGCAGTCGGCCGGCGACTTGATGATGTGGTGGCCAAGCCAGGTCTGCTGCATCTCGGGGATGCCGTACTTGTAGGCCTGGTGGATATAGTAATAGTGGTACTTGAGATATTCGCGCACCGTCATGTTGGCCACGCGCTCGACATTCGTCTGGCTGGCGAACAGCGAGGCGATGCCCGCGATGTGCGGATTCGAATAGAGAAGCTTCGGCGCCACGTCTTCCCTGGCGCAGAAGGCGGCGCGGGCCTCGTGGCCGTCGTCCATCTTCTTCGCCACCAGAAACGCGACATAGGCCTTGGCGATCGCGTGATCGCTGGCATGCTTGAGATCGTACTTCATGCAGTCCCCTTCATCCGCAGGCAGGCGCGCACCATGCCGGCAAGAAACCCGTCGAGATCGCCGTCCTGCGGGCCGTCGGCGCTGGCATAGTCGAGCGTCGGCGGGGCAGGGGAATCGCCGGCCGGAACCGCCACCTCGGGCGTGAAGCCCAGGATCGGGGCGGCGACGGCGGCGACTCGCGCGGCGAAATCGCGCACCGACAGGGTATCGCGCCCGGCGACATTTCGCACACGTTGTGCCGCCGGCGGCTCGGCAAAGCGTGCGGCGACGGCCCGGCCCACGCCGCTGGCGGCGACGAAATTGCGGGTCTGGAGACCCGGTGTCTTCAGTTCGATCCGGCCGTCATCCACGGCGGCCCTTGGAAAGCCGAACGGGATCAGCGCCCAGCGCGCGAAATGCGCCAGGTCCTTCGGCATTCCATACACATTGCACGGGCGCAGGATGTCGCACGCCATGCCGGACCCGGCCGCGATGCGCTCGCTTTCCAGATGCAGGCGCGCATAGTCGCCGCGCGGATCGGGCGGGCCCGTCTCGTCGATGTGCCCTTCGAGCGGGCCATAGACATGGGCGCTGGAGATGTAGACGAACCGGGCGACACCTTGTGCTTTCGCGCGCGCGGCCAGTGCGTGCAGGCCTTCGCCGGCGATCGTTGCGGCATGCCGGTCGCGCGCACTTTCCTCGGTGATGCCGGCGGCATGGACGAGCGCGTCCACGCCTTCCAGCTCCAGCCACTCGGCACCCTTGGGCCGCGTCAGGTCGTATTCGCCGCGCCCGATGGGGCGCACGCCGTGCCCGGCGGCGACGAGCGCTTCGAGGATGCCGCGCCCGACCACGCCTGTCGCCCCGGTCAGCGCCACCAGATGCTTCTTCACCAGTCGATCCCGGCGACGAACGGCGTTTGGAAGGTGGCGAAGGCGGGATGGCGCGCGTCGCGTTCGCTCAGGATCGGCTCGCGCGTCGGCCACGTGATCGCGAGCGTCGGATCGTTCCACGCAAGGCCGCCCTCGGCCGTCGGCTCGTAGGCCGCGTCGACCTTGTAGACGAACAGCGTGTCGTCGGTCAGCGTGCAGTAGCCGTGCGCGAAGCCCTTGGGGATGACGATCCAGCGCGGGGCGTCGGCGTTGAGCACGTGGGAATCCCACTGGCCGTAGGTCGGCGATCCATGGCGCAGGTCGACGAACACGTCGAGCACGGCACCGGCCGCACAGCGCACGATCTTGGTCTCGGCATGCGGCGGGCGCTGGAAATGCAGGCCGCGCACGGTGTTCTTCGCGCGCGTGAAGGATTCGTTCTCCTGCTCGAAGGCGACGGGCAGGCCGTGGGCGGCCCAGATGTCGGCATCGAACAGGCGGCCGAAATGGCCGCGCGCGTCGTGCCGCGCCGAGAGGCCGATCTCGTAGGTTCCCTCGAGTTTCAGCGGGCGGACGATCATGGCGGCTTGACGATGATCCCCTGTCCGGTCGGCAGGCCCATCACGCGCAGGCCGCGTTCGGCCGCGAAGGCGTCGAAGGCGCGCTTCTGGTGTATGTGGCCCATCCAGTTGTAATCGTCCAGCAGCACGATGCCGCCGGGCGAGATCTTCGGCCAGAAATGCGTGGCGGCGGCGATCTCGGGCAGCGCCATGTTCATGTCGATCGACAGATACGCGACGCGCTCGGCCGTGACTTGCGCGAGCGTGCCGGGCACGGCGCCGGGCACGATGCGCACGTTGGGCCAGTCGCGGAACTTCGCGGTGATGTCGGAGAGCGTGTCCTGGTTGCGGTACTGCTGGTTGTAGGCCTGCAGGCCGAGGGCCCGCTCGCCCTCCGAGAGTTGCTCTTCCGGCAACCCGTCGAACGTGTCGAGCAGCCACATCGTGCGGTCGGCACGCTTGTGGAAGCCGGTCCAGTGCCCGACCGTGCCGGACAGTATCCCGGTGTGCACGCCGCATTCGACGAAATCGCCCGGTACATGCAGCGCCTGCTCGGCCGCCCAGATCGCGATCCACGCGCGCCACTCGACATGCAGTTCGAGCCGGCGCATCGCGCCCACCTGCATGCCGAAACGATAGGCAGCCTGGAAACGCGGGTCGGCGAGGAACTCGCAATTGTGGAACGTGGCGAGCCCGTCGGCGTTATATTGCGGTAGGTTCGAATCGGTCACCGACGACGCTCCTTGCGCGGAATCGCAACGGGCCGAGGGTGCGCTGGCATCGGATCGAAATCAAGCCGCTCGCGGGCGGCGACATGCCTCGAGGTGCGATGCCCGGCGAAATCATCCTGCTGACCGGCGAACGCGAAGGCCCGTATCTGGCCGAGCATCTCAAGATCCATGCGCCCGACCAGCGCGTGATCCATGTCGCGACGCGCGAAGCGCTCGACGCCGCGTTCATCGAGAAGGTCCGCCGTCGCCGGCTGATCGCGTTCACCACCAACGTCGTGGTGCCGGGCCGCCACATCGACGCGTGCGAATGCGGAGCCTACAATTTCCATCCAGGTCCGCCGAGCTATCCGGGCGTCTATCCCGAAAGCTTCGCGGTGTGGGAAGGGGCCACGCGCTTCGGCGCCACCGCGCATGCGATGGTCAAGCAGGTGGATGCCGGCGGCATCGTCGCGACCGAATGGTTCGACATCGACGTGGCGTGGGGCCGCATGAAGGTGGCCACGCTCGCCTTCCAGGCGCTCGTGCGGCTGTTCACGGGCCTAGCAGCACACCTCGCGAAGGACGACGCGCTTCTGCCCGTATCGGGCGAGCGATGGACCGGCCCGACGCGCTTTCGCGCCGAGTTCGAGAAATTCTGCGCGATCCCGCCCGACATCACGGCGGAAGAATACCGCCGCCGCTTCCGCGCGTTCGGCGAAGGCCCGTTCAGGGACCTCAACACGACGATCCACGGGCATCGCTATGTGCTCGAGACGCCGTGGACGGAAGCGGATCTGGCGAAGGAAATGGCGCCAGCCGCGCCGACCAGCACCGACGGCTCGCGATGAACGCGTCCGGAGCGAGCGTGTCGGCATGATGGCCGCAGGCTGGGGAGCCCGGCTGCGCCATTGGGCGCACGGCATCAAGCGCGATGTCATGGCGTTGTGGATCGCCGCTCGCGATCCCCGCACGCCGCTGGCGTCCAAGATCTTGGCGGCGACCGTCGCCGCTTATGCACTCTCGCCGATCGACCTCATTCCCGATTTCATTCCGGTGCTGGGCTATCTCGACGACGCCATCCTGGTGCCGCTCGGCATCCTGCTGGCTGTCCGGCTCGTCCCCGCAGCGTTGTTCGCCGAGTTCCGCGCCCGAGCCGCTGCAATTGCAGGACGACCGGCAAGTCCCGCCGGCCTCGCCATGATCGTGACGCTCTGGATTTCCGCCGCCGGCGCCTTGCTTTGGATGGCGTGGCCGCACGTTGCAGGCTGAAGTCGTGGATGCCCGGCTTCCGCCGGGCATGACGGGAAAGAGGCTCGAAAATCGTTGATAAATTAATTTCCTATGATAGGATCATTCGCATCTGCCGGCAGATTGGCAATGCGCTCTTTGAAAACCGAATATGTGAATGTAGCGCGAAATGCGGAACTGGTTACATCCCAATAACTTCAATGGGATAAATACGTTACCGTAACCTATTGTCGCCTATTTCGGCGTCTGTCGGGATTTTTTGCGGCCAGCCGCTTCGAGTCACGCAGCGGGCCAAAGCCGTAGCCGGCGGCGACAAGCGCGAACGCCGGCATGGCCGGGGCAGGGGCCGTGTCGGGCGCTTCGGCCGCGCGCGCCATCGCCGGCGGCGGGGTCGCCAGCAGGGCGCGCAGCAGGAGCGGGGCGGCGGTCAGCATTTCTCGTCGAGCACGACCGCGGCGTAGCTGAAGCCGGGCTTCTTCGTGTTGGCCTGCGGCTTGGCGCCCGCCTTGTTGTAGCCGGCGGCGGCCGAGCGTTCGGCGTTCCACACTTCGGCGATCGCCTTCATCACGCCTTCGTTGACCTTGCGGGCCGACACGATGGCGCGCTCGTTGCGCAGCGCCACGTCGTGGACGCGCTTGAGGGCCGTCTCGATTTCTTCCTGCACGACGGGCAGGGCCGCCTTCAGGGCCGGGGCGTTCTCGCGCAGCAGGCGCACGGCCAGCGCGTAGAGGCGCACGAGTTCCTTCTTCTCTTCCTGGAGGGCGCCGACTTCCTGCGTCTTCATGTCGATGAGGAGAGCCGTCTCCCGCTCGAGCAGGTGGACGAGGCTTGCCGAGACCGAGACGAGATTGTCGATCTGCGCGCGGCAGGACGCCGACGGCGCGATGCCGGCCTTCGGAGCGTCAGAGAGCCGTTCCATTTGCCTTCTCCTGGATCTTGATGATTTCGTTGGCGATCGACGGGGCGAGCCCGATGCCGCCGGCCTTCGTGATGTTCTTGGCGTAGGCGTTGACGAGCATCGAGCGGGCACTCTCCTCGCCCATGCCGCCGCCGGTGACGCCGTCGACGCCGACGGTGTTGAACATGTGGTTGAACATCTGCTCGAGGAACACGGTCTCGAATTCCTCGGCCGTCTTCTTCACCTTCGCCGGGTCGAGCTGCGTGGGGCCGCCCTGGCGCTTGAGCGCCTTGAGGCGGTTCTCCGACGCGCCCTCGAGCGCGGAGCTTCGGGCGAGGTCGACGTTCATTGCGGCGGTCATGTCCATCAGAGCACCGAGATCTCGGCCTGGAGCGCGCCCGCAGCCTTGATCGCCTGCAGGATCGTGATCATGTCGCGCGGCGTGATGCCCAGCGCGTTGAGGCCGTTGACGAGCTCCTGCAGCGTGACGCTGCCGGGCAGCACGGCCAGGCGCCGGCCCGTGCCCTCGTCGACCTGGATGTCGGTGCGGTTGACCGTCGTGGTCGTGCCGGTGGTCGAGAAGGGGTTGGGCTGGCTCACCTGCGGGGTCTCGGTGATGCGGATCGTCAGGTTGCCCTGGGCGATCGCGACCGTGGAGATGCGCACGTTCTCGCCCATCACGATGGTCCCGGACTTCTCGTCGATGACGACGCGGGCCATCTGGTCGGGCGTGATCTGGAGCTGCTCGATGTCGGTGAGGAAGCCGACCATGTCGTTGCGACGGTTGGGCGGCGGGATGACGATGAGCGTGCCCGGATCGCGCGGACGGGCCGAGGGGCCGCCGGCGAAGGCGTTGATCGCCTGCGCCATGCGCCGGGCGGTCGTGAAGTCGGGATTGCGCAGCGTGATGTTGACCGTCTCGAGCGAGGACAGCTCGAACGACACCTCGCGCTCCACGATGGCGCCGTTGGCCACGCGGCCGCCGGTCGGCGTGCCGCGGGTGACCGAGGCGCCGGCGCCTGCGGCGGCGAAGCCGGAGATCGCCACCGGGCCCTGGCCGACCGCGTAGACCTCGCCGTCGGCGCCCAGCAGCGGCGTGACCAGCAGCGTGCCGCCCATCAGGTTGGTGGCATCGCCCATGGCGCCGATGTTGATGTCCATCCGCGTGCCCGCCCGCGCGAAGGCGGGGAGGGTGGCGGTGACCATCACGGCCGCGACGTTCTTGGTGCGAAGGGTGTTCGAGATGTCGCGGGTGTTGACGCCCATCCGCTCCAGCATGCCGATGACCGACTGCTGGGTGAACGGCGAGTTGTTGATCGTGTCGCCCGTGCCGTTGAGCCCGACCACCAGGCCGTAGCCGACCAGCATGTTCTGGCGCACGCCCTCGAAGTCGGCGATGTCCTTGATGCGCACGCGGCCCTGCGCGTGGGCATCGCCGGTCGCGAAAAAGGCACCTGTCGCCAGCAATGCGCCAACGAGTGCGGTGAGGAGGGTTTTGCTTCGGCTTGCCATGATCTTTCTTTCCGCCCGTGGTTCGGGTTCCGGGACAGGCTTTGCGAGTCCCGTGCCATGACCCATAACGTTGATTTTGCTGCGTTTATGCCCGGAAAAAACGGCCGGGCCGGGCATGTCCGGCCGGTCTTGCCCGGCAGAAATTGCCGATTGCGCAAAATTCCGGTCGACCGCATCTTGAAGCTGTACCCGGCACATCGCGCGCCGGGAGGGGAGCGATTGCCATGAAGATCGGCGAGACGGGCGGTCCGCGATCGGTCGGCGGGACACGCGGCACCGGACGGACCAGCGGCACCAAGGGCAGCGACTTCGCCAGGCTTCTGGACGAGGCCGGCAAGGGCGCCGACGCGGTCGGTGCGGCCGCTCCCGCGCATGCCGTGGGCGCCATCTTCGGCGCGCAGGAGGTCGAGGATTCGACCCAGAGCCCCAGCAACGGCCGCGCGAAGCAGCGCGCCAACGACATGCTCGAACGGCTCGATGCCCTGCGCGCGGGCCTGCTTTCCGGCTCGATGTCGCGCGGCGCGCTGATGGATCTAGCCCAGATGGTCCGGGCGAAGCCCGAGGCCGGCGCCGATCCGCGGCTCAAGGAAATCCTCGGCGAGATCGAGCTCCGGGCGGCGGTCGAGCTCGCCAAGCTCGACATGTCGCGCTGACTTCCAAATTTGATGTGAAATTTTCCGCGCGGCGCGCTATTTGCTGCCGCGAACGGGCGGGGCGGGTCGACCTGTCCCGAGTCGTCCTTGCATAACCCTCCGGAGTTCCGGTAGAAGCCGTGCCGAAACAAAAGAATAAACCGTCCAGTCCTTCTGGTCCCTCGAACGAGGATGCGATGTCGATCCCCTTGTTGCCGCCGGACTACCGGCCATCAGAAGACGAAGAATTCATGAATCCGCTGATGCGGGAGTATTTCCGCCAGAAGCTGCTCGGCTGGCGGGCGGACCTGCTGAAGGACTCCTCGGAGACCCTCCAGCATCTCCAGGAAGAGACGGTGCCCGAGGCCGACGTCACCGACCGGGCCTCGACCGAAACCGACCGGTTCACCGAACTGCGCACCCGCGACCGCGAGCGCAAGCTGATCGGCAAGATCGATTCCGCCCTGCGCCGGATCGACGACGGAACCTACGGCTATTGCGAGGAGACGGGCGAGCCGATCGGCATCAAGCGTCTCGATGCGCGTCCGATCGCCACGCTGTCGATCGAGGCGCAGGAGCGCCACGAGCGCATGGAGCGCATGCAGCGGGAAGACTGACCGGCGGGCCGGAGCGCGGCCCGCCCGGGCTTCATGCCCGGGCGAGTGCGGCGGGTTCGCCGGCCGGCAGGCACGGGATATAGGCCCCGTCCTTCGGCGACCGGACGACGATCGTCGTCTGCGTGCCGGTCACGCCCGGAATCGGGCGAAGCTGCGCGGCGACGAATTCCTCGAGATGGCGCTGGTCGCGCGCCCGGACCTTCAGCATGAAGCTCCAGGTCCCTTCGACCTGATGGCATTCCTGTACCTCGGGGATATCCGCAACGGCTGCCGCAAACCCGCCGGCGCTGTCCGGCCGGTCGATCGCGACGGCCACCATCGCCATCACCGGATAGCCCAGGCGGTCGGGATCGAGGCGGACATGCCAGCCGCGGACTATGCCGGCGGCGACAAGCTTCTTCACCCGTTCGTTGGTGGCTGAAATCGATAGGCCGATCTTGCGGCCGAGTTCGGCAAGGGATGCGCGGGCATCTTCCTGCAGCGCCTCGAGGAGGGCGTAATCTGTTCTGTCCATAACGCAATATTTTGCGAAGCAAATTGCAAAAGTCAAACGATTATAATATGTAGCACTCAGTAGCTAAATTTTTACCATAACTAGTGTGTTTCCGCTCAAAAGTGAAAACCCCCCGCCGTCGCCGGCGAGGGGTCTTCGGATACCGCGTTCGGTTGCGGTCAGAACGGGGCGACGATGTCGAACAGCTGCTGCCCCCAGCGCGGCTGCTGGAAGTCGGTGATCTGGCCCTTGCCGCCGTAGGCGATGCGCGCCTCGGCAAGCTGGTCCTGCTTGATTGTATTGGCCGACGTGATGTCCTGCGGGCGGATCACGCCGGCAAGCTGCAGGATGCGGGCTTCATAGTTGACCCGGACCTCCTGCGTGGCCGAGACGACATAGTTCCCGTTCGGCAGCACCTGCGTGATGATCGCCGCGACGCGCAGCGAAACGGTTTCCGCCCGCTGGATCCGGCCGGTACCGTTGTTCGAGGTGGCCGAGCTGAGCCCGCCCAGCGAGATCGGGTTCGTGGCGCTGGTTCCCGTCATCGGCACCCGGTTGTTGCCCGGCAGGCGCTCGATCAGGCTCTGCGTGCCGAAGCCGAGGATCTGCGAGCTGACGTCGGCCGATTCCGAGTTGGTGCGCGCGCGGGTCGTCGTGTTGCTGAAATCGGCGCTCTCGTTCGTGATGTCGACGATGACCGTGACGATGTCGCCGATCTGGCTGGCGCGGTTGTCCTTGAAGAACTGGCGGGCACCGGTGCGCCAGAGCGAGGCGCCGCCGCGGCCGTCGTCGTCGAGACGCGCGGGCGTGGGCATCGTGATCTTCGCGTTTGTGTCCGCCGGGTTCTTGATCTGCGAGAGGGCCGGACCCTGGCCCAGCTCGGAGAGCCGGTCGAACGTGTTGCCGCAGGCCGCGAGGCTGGTTGCTGCGAGCGCCACGAGGGCGAGGCGGGGAAGGGACTTCATGACGTGCTCCGTTCTTCCTGGAAGTCTTTTCACTGGGGCATCAGGGCGGCGACGCGCGGACCGATCGACACGGCAACCGTGTCGGGACCGACGACGACACCCTCGAGCTGGCGGTTCGAGGTCGTGTTGAGGACGCGGATCGTGTCGCCGCGGGCACCTTCCTCGACGGCACGGCCCTGCGCGCTGAGGCTCAGGTTGCCGAACTGCAGCACGATGGTGACGTTGGCGTTGCGCGCCACGAGCGTGGCCGGGCGGACGTCGGTCTCGCGCACCGGATCGCGTTCGCGCAGGCGCTGGCGCGCGGTCTGGCCGATCAGCTTGTCCGGGTTCGCGATCAGGTTGCTCTTGCCGGCATCCTCGCGGACGCGTGCCATCTCGATGTCCTGGGCACGGATCGTCTCGCCGGCGGCGATCGCGCGGCGAAGGACCGGCAGGTTGGCAGTCGCGAAAACGCGGCCTTGGACGGTGGCGCGTTGGGCGCCGGGATGGTTGCCGCCGGCATGAAGCGTGGCGGTGAAGCGGCCGGTGGCGCGGTCGAGCTGGACCTGACGCACGTCGATGTCGGCGGGCGCGTCGAGCGGCAGCGAGATCGTGAAGTTGCGGCTGCCGAGGTCGATCTCGTCGCTGGCGCGCATGCCTTCGACGACGAGGGCGCGGCGCAGGGCCGGGACGATTTCGGCCTGATCGAGGGTCTTGCCCATGCGCTCGACCAGCACGCGGTCGAACCGGGTCTGCGGACGCCAGGCAAGCCCGTTGGCGCGCGCGATCGACATGAGCTGCTGGATCTCGATCGAGGCGCGCCGGCCGGGGCTCGGGGCGCGAAGGACCGCGCGGTCGTTCGCCACACCGTCGAACAGGTCGGAAAGCATGACCAGATCGCCTTCGACGACGACCACGTCGGTGCGCAGGCTCTGTGCGGGCGCCGGCGAGGCGGCCGAGACGATCGCGGTGACGATGAAGGCGAGGAGGAGGGCGAAAGGCTTCATGGAATTTCTCCTGAATGGGGGACGGTCAGCGGAGCTGGTTGACCACGTTCAACATCTGGTCGGAGGCCTGGATGACCTTCGAGTTCATCTCGTAGGCGCGCTGTGCGGTGATCAGCGAGGTGACCTCGTTGACCGCGTTGACGTTCGACGCTTCGACGAAGCCCTGCTGGAGCGTGCCGACACCGGCCGTGCCGGCCGTGCCCGTGACGGCGTCACCCGAGGCGGCCGTCGGCATGAAGCTCGTGTTGCCGATCGGCAGGAGACCCGCTTCGTTGACGAACGTCGCCATCGTGAACTGGCCGACCTGCTGGGCGGTGTTCTGGCCCGGAAGCTGGACGAATACCTGGCCCGACTGGTTGACCGAGATGCTCGTCGCCGTCTGCGGGATCTGGCCGGGGCCCACGACCGGGAAGCCGTCGGCCGTGACGACCGTGCCCTGGTTGTTGAGCTGCAGCGAGCCGGCGCGGGTATAGGCCGTTTCGCCGGTCGGCAGGGTCACCTGGAAGAAGCCGCGGCCCTGGATCGCGAGATCGAGGGAGTTGTCGGTCTTCAGCAGCGAGCCCTGCTCGTGGATGCGGTAGACGGCCGTCGGCTTGACGCCGAGGCCGATCTGGATGCCGGCCGGGACCGTGCCGCCGGCGTCGGACGCCGCGGTGCCTGCGCGGCGCTGGCCCTGGTAGAGCAGGTCCTGGAACTCCGCGCGCTGGCGCTTGAAGCCGGTCGTGTTGAGGTTGGCGATGTTGTTCGAAATGACTTCCACGTTCAGCTGCTGTGCGAGCATCCCGGTGGCGGCGGTGTTGAGAGAGCGCATGGGTCTATCTCCTGATCAATGGGTTCAAGCGACGCGGGCGAGCGTACCGATCGCCTTCAGCGCGCGCTGGTGTTCGCTGTCGATGATCTTCTGCGCGGATTCGTACCGGCGCACGATGTCGAGCATCTGGGTGAGTTCGCTGACCGAGACGACGTTCGAGCCTTCGAGCATGCCCTGGTGGACCTCGGCCTTCGGATCGGCGGGGACGGGGTCGACGGTGCTGGAATAGAGACCGCCGCCCAAACGCGTAAGCGCCTGTTCGTCGGGGAACGAGACGAGGCGGATGCGGCCCACGCGGTTGGTACCGCCGTAGATCTCGCCCTGCTTGGTGACCTCGATGTCGGTCTCGTTGGGATTGACGCGCAGCGGCTGGTTGTTCTGGTCGAGCAGCGCGAAGCCCTCGGCGTTGACGATCGTGCCGTTGGCGTCGAGGCGGAAGTTGCCGTCGCGGGTGAAGCGCTGGCCGACCGGCGTGTCGACGACGAAGTAGGCGTTGCCGTTGACCATCATGTCGAGCGGGGCTTCGGTCTTGACCGCCTGGCCGGGCCGCGTGTCGCGGTACGTGCCGATGCCTTCCACGAAGGCGAGCCTGCTGGCGCCGTCGCCGCCGATGCCGGGGTTGCCCGCCTTGTTCGTCAGGTACGAGGCAAACAGGAGGCGCTCGGAACGGAAGCCGGTCGTGTTCTGGTTCGCCAGGTTGTTGGCGACCGTTTCCATCTGGCGGCGCAGCGCATGCTGGTGCGAGATCGCGAGGTATGAAGGGTTTTCCATCGTCCTGGTTCCGCGTGGTCCGTTGTCGATCGCCCTCTGATGGGGCACGCCTTCCCTAAGCAGCCGACGTGCCAGTTCAAAAACATAATAAAAACAATATTTTATTGGCGTCTGACCCGCCCGGAAAATGCCCGCCCGGCAATTCCTGCCGGGGCGAAGCTGCCGTTCCAGCCCGGCGCGGAAGGCGCTAATGTCGAGGCAGATTTTGTGGGGAAGACCGATGGATCGGGACGTTCTGGTACGCCAACTCGACGACGCATTCGCCAACCGCGCACTCTTGTACTGGGAGATCTACAACGCTTTCGCCGCCGAGATCGGCCCGGACCGGGCCGCCGACATCCTCGGGCAGGCGATCGAGCGCCGAGGGGAAGCCGCCGGCAAGGCGCTTTTCGGACGGATCGAGAACCCGACCCCGGCCAAGGTCGCGGACGCCTTCCTCGCCGTCAGTCCCGACGACGGCCGCCTCTTTCCCCACACCCGGACGAATTCGCCGGACGGCAGCGTCCATGTCGCGGTGTCGCGCTGTCCGCTGCAGGATGCCTGGCGCAAGGCAGGCCTCGACGATGGCCAGCAGGCGCTGATGTGCCGGATCGCGGGACGCTTCGACAACGGCTGCTTCGGCGCCGCCGGCATCGGTTTCAGCGCCGAAACCTGGGCACCCGGCAAGGAAGGCTGCTGCCGGTTGCACCTCCTTCCCGCAGGATCGACGGCCAAATCCGGCCGTTGAATCGGGCGGGGCGGTCGGGCATAGTCCGCGTCCTTCCGGACCTGCCCCTCCCCAAGGGCTAATCAAGGGTTCGGCGACTTGACGGAGCGTAGCGCAGCCCGGTAGCGCATCAGTCTGGGGGACTGGGGGTCGCAGGTTCGAATCCTGTCGCTCCGACCATCAAAGAAGCCCGCCCCTCGGAAACGAGGCGGCGGGCTTTGTCGTTCGGGTGAGCATGGGACTACTAGTCCACAGATCGTGCCTGCAGATTTATTGATCCCATCGTCATTTGTTCGGGTCCTCTTCGGCACGCCAACGACGACGAAAGAGAGAACCCGAGAATTCGGTTAGCGAGTAGACCTAATTTCGGGGCAGGATCACCAAGAGTTCGAGCCTCCGGCAATTCCGGGGCGGTTCAGTTGTCGATCCCACGGCGCTCGCCGAGGTCGTTAATCAGGCACACGATCAGCCCAATGGTTGCTGGACGTTCGAGGTCGACCCTGCGGGCCAGGTCGGAAGCCTTTCTATAAGGCAGAGGCGGTGCCTGAGCCGGCCCGGTACGACATTATTTGACGATCGCGGCCATCTCGTCGTAACCGCGCTGCCGGGCATGCTGGAGCGGGGTAACGCCGTTGCGGTCGGCGATCTTACGGTTGGCCCCCGCCGATACGAGGGCGCGAGCGGTCTCGCGGTGACGCTTGCCGCCATCGCCTAGGATTACCGCTTCGATCAGGGCCGTCCAACCGAGATTGTTGACGTGGTCCAACGGGGCACCAGCCTTGATCAATGCTTCGACCACGCCCTCGTGGCCGAGATGTGCTGCTGCGATCAGCGCGGTTCCGTCATAGCGGCTAGTGATCAGTTTCGGATTGCCGCCCAGTTCAAGTGCAAGGCGGACCATGTGGACGTCGTCTTTCACTGCCGCGATCGTGATGACGTCGTAGCGGTCGTTCTCTAGCGCGTTTATGTCGCCGCCCCCGGCAACGAGCGCGCGAAGGGCATCGTATTGCGACGCAAAAGCGGCCACGTGAAGGGGCGTGCGGCCGGATCGGTCGATGGCTTTGGGATCGGCGCCCTGCGCAAGCAGGATGCGGATGGCTGTTGCATCGCCGAGGCTTGCCGCGCGATGCAGTCCACTATAGGCCGCGCGCTCGCTGACACTTGGCGGCGTCTGGGCCTGCGCCGGCATACCAACCAGTGGCAAGCTCAGACCGCAAATCAATATCGAGATCGTGCGCGTCATTTTATTCGTGCGGAGAATTTCGCCAGCCCGGCATTTGGCGCATGCCTCGTCGCGATCTCCGCTGGGGCTCCGCCGACGCCGATCCCGCCGACAAGGTCGCTGCCGTTGGATTGGTATGTAAATCGCGTCTTCGGCATTGCGGGGCTCTCTTCTTGGATGTCAGGTCTTCCGGCAGTAGGACGGAACCGCATCGTCCGACGCGAACTAAGCCCGTCCGGTCTGGCCGGCGCGACTCCCGCCCGTCTCCGGCTCGGAAGGGCTCTCGGCGTGCCGGCGCGGACCGAGCGCGTGGAAGTGGCGTTCGAAATAGATCAAGCCCCGGCCGGACGCCGCTGTCGCGATTCCGACAACTTCGGAGAATATCACGCTGTGCGTTCCCACCGCATGGCGGTCGATTACGCGGCAGTCGAAGGCGACCGTGGCGTCCTGCAGGCGCGGCGCGCCGGTGACCAGCGTCGCCCAGCTGTCGACCGCAAAGCGCGCGGAAGGTTCGACGCCGGGTCGGCCGAAAATCAACGCCAGCTGCTCGTGTCCGTGACCCAGCACGTTCACACACAAGGTGCCGTTGCCGACGATAATGTCGTGGGCACTCGAGCTTCGGTTTACACACACGAGGAGCGTGGGTGGCGAATCAGTCACGCTGCAGACCGCCGACGCGGTTATGCCGTGCTTGCCTGCAGGTCCGTCTGTTGTGACGATGTTGACGGCGGCGCCGAGACGCGACATTCCGGCCCGGAACGCTTCGACCGAAACCGGGGGCGATCCGTCGATCATCCGGTCAGCCGGCAACGGTTTCGACGGTGCCGCCCTGGCGTACCGAAGTAAAGACGGCTTCCAATGCCGCGATCGTGCCCACGAGCTTGGCATTGGTCACCGGATAGGGGGCTTTGCCAGCGACCGCGTCGTCGAACGTTTCCATGTTGGCGATGACGGCTGATGCTGCAGGGAACTCGTGCACCGCGCGCGGGCCGCCCCGTAGGCATGTCGCCATCACCCAGCCTTCGGATGTCTCCGGATGTGCACTTAAGCCCGTACATTTTCACTTAACGGGCCTTGGCTCGAGTAAGGAGGTAATCTTGACGGATGACATTGCCAATAAAGTATGGCCTTGCCATGTTCTCGAATTCGGCACGCAACGATGCAAGCTGATCGGAATCATTGGCAAAGACTTCGACTAGCTTTTGCATCGGCCCAAGGGACCGTTCTGAAAATTCCCTGAAGTGCGAAAGACTGAGTGCAGGAAATTGCAGGACGCCACGGGAAAAAATTGGTGCCTCGAAGCGAGAACCGAGTCGTTCGGCCACGATGGCCGGGTTTCCCCATTGCATTGACGGCGCAACCCCGGTCGGCGGTGGTGGCGAGTACTTTCGGACGAACGCGAACAATTGACCGAAGAAATGTTCCGGTGGCCACGTCGCAAAGGCAATGCGACCGCCCGGCTTCAGTACGCGGTGCATCTCCGAAATCGTGACTTCAGGACGCGGAGCAAACATATGACCGAACTGGCTGACAACGACGTCGAATGAACTGTCGGGCAACGAAATGTTCTCGACGTCCCCCTCGACCCATCGGATGCTGTTAAGATTGGAAATCGTTGAATTTTGGCGCGCGACATCGAGCAGCGAAGGTGTCAGATCAAGCCCAGTAACGGATGCCCCCGCACGTGCTGCCGTGATCGCGACGACCCCAGTGCCTGTGCCAACGTCAAGCACGACTTCGCCAGGCTTGATATCCGCAAACTCCACCATGTGGGCGGCGACAGGCGTCGTGAAGGTGGCGTTTGGCACAAACGACGTCCACATGTCGCGCTGGCGTGCCTTCAGTTCGACGAAAGGATCGGCAGCACGTGACATCATGGACCTCTAACGGTGATGAAGTGAATTCCGCTGCTTGTGGCGCCTACCCCGCGAAAGCTTCGCCTCGTAGCGTCGCATCGAGATAGCGCACGGGATCGTCCAGTATCTTGCCAGCCGTCGAGTGCTTGGAGCGCAGACGCAACACCGTTGCCAGCCCATCGGGATCGATGGAGAGGTCACGCCTGATTCCGCGCGTCGGATTGATCTGCCCTCTTCAGAGTGGTCCAAAAGTTAATTTAGACTGGACCCCGAAGGAGACGAACAATGGGCAAGAAGCACGGGCCTGAAGAGATCATCGGCAAGCTGCGCGAGGTGGAGATCGTACTGGCGCAGGGTGGGACGACGGCGGACGCGTGCCGCCGGATCGCTGTGACCGAGCAGACGTATTATCGCTGGCGCAAAGAGTTTGGCGGTCTGAAGACCGATCAGGCGCGTCGGATGAAGGATCTGGAGAAAGAGAACCAGCGGCTTCGCCGGGCGATCTCGGACCTGACGCTGGATAAGTTGATCCTGCAGGAGGCGGCTCGGGGAAACTTCTGAGCCCCGCGCGGCGCCGGCGCTGCATCGATCATGTGCGAGGCGAACTCTCGGTATCCGAGCGACGGATCTGCCGGGTGCTTGGCCAGCATCGATCGACGCAGCGCAAGGTACCGCGAGGGGCGGATGACGAGCAGGCGCTGAGCGAGGACATCATCGCGCTGGCGCGGCAATACGGCCGGTACGGCTACCGCAGGGTGACGGCGTTGCTGCGGAATGCCGGATGGGCGGTGAACCGCAAGCGGGTCGAACGGATCTGGCGACGCGAAGGGCTGAAGGTGCCGCAAAAGCAGCCCAAGCGCGGTCGGCTATGGCTGAACGACGGATCGTGTATCCGGCTGCGGCCTGAGTATCCGGGACATGTCTGGGCCTATGACTTCGTCGAGGGTCGCACCCATGACGGCCGGAAGTTCCGGATCCTGACGATCATCGACGAGGCCAGCCGGGAATGCCTGGCACTCGTGGTCGCGCGTCGGTTCCGTCACGAGGACGTGCTGGCGGCGTTGGCGGAGCTGTTCATCGCACGCGGACCGCCGGCAAACATCAGGTCAGACAACGGCAGCGAATTTATCGCGACTGCAGTGCAGAAATGGCTGGCGAAGGTCGGCGTGAAGACGCTTTACATCACGCCGGCGTCGCCCTGGGAGAACGGCTACAACGAAAGCTTCAATGGATCGCTGCGCGACGAGCTGCTCGACGGCGAGATCTTCTACAGCCTTGCCGAAGCCATGGTGCTGATCGAGGCCTGGCGGCGGCACTACAACACGATCCGTCCGCACAGCAGCCTCGGCTATCGACCGCCGGCCCCGGAAACCGCGACGCCGCCATTGCCGCCTTCCGGTTCCGCTTCGCTCCACCTCCAGCCGGCAATGGCGAAGCAAGGCATCATGCACTAACATTCTGCCCGGACCACTCAGTGGGGGC
>JBIKWI010000175.1:0-7242 GCA_044356395.1 Tagaea sp.
TCTCGGCGAGCGCTTCGCCGATCGCGTCGAGCGATTCCTGGCGCGCGCTGTCGAGGAAGCCGCAGGTGTTGACGATGACCGCGTCGGCCCCTTCGTAGGTCGGGGCGATCTCGTAGCCTTCGGCGCGCAGCTTGGTGAGGATGCGCTCGGAATCGACCAGTGCCTTCGGGCAGCCAAGGCTGACGATCCCGATCTTCGGGCCTGCTTTCGGGCCAGCCTTCGGCGCGGGCTTGGTGGCGGTCTTCGCGGCGGGTTTGCTCATGATGGCGCCTGTATACGGGCAAGTGCCGCCCGGCGCCAGTCCGTCGCTTTCAGGCCGTCGCCGGGGCTTCCGGGCCGGCCGGCGGCGCGCCGTCGGCGGGGGCCGCACCCTCTTCCTCGGAGACGAAATCCTTGCCGACGACGGCCCGCGCGCTTGCCGGCTTGCGCAGGCGCTGCTCGGTCCAGATCTCGACCAGTTCGGCGCGCCGCCGGTCGAACTTGATTTCCTGCAGCTTGTGGCGCGCGACGGCGACGCGCTCGCCCAGCCACGGGCAGACGAGCGCCACGCCGTAGCCGAAGAACGCGGCACCCAGTGCTATCGCCCACGAGCGCGCCTCGGTGTGGACCGCGCGCGTCGGGTCGAACAGGCCGCCCGTCACGATGGGGGCGATGGCCGCGACCGTGACGGTGCCCGATGCCCAGGCAAGGAACATCCGGTTGGGGTGGCGCATCAGGAACGGCGTGGCCGCGGGCACGAGCGCGCCGCCGACGAAGATCAGCAGCGACGGGTGGACCAGCAGGATCGCGACCACGAGCATGCCCACGATCGCGGCGATCAGCAGGATCAGCGCGCCGATCAGCAGGCGGCGCGACAGGGGCGAACGGGCGGCACTCATCGCGACCCCAGTTCGACGAACATCATCACGATCAGCCCCGCCATGCACGCGAGCGACAGGAGGCCGTAGGCCGCTTCCATGCCGCGGTCGCGGCCCATGCGCCGCGCGCGCATCAGCAGGCCCTCGCGGTCGGCGAGCATCGCGTCGAGGCGGTCGAACTCCTCTTTGGCTTCCTTGAAGGCGCGCTCGTCGGCGGCGCGCACTTCCTCGTCCATCACGATGTCGAACATGTCCGACACCGCGCCGGCACTCGCCTTCTGCACGATCTGCTCGCGCAGCTTCTTGCGCGTCTGCGGATGGTGGATGTCCTCGATCACCTTGTCGGCCATGCGCAGGCAGACCTTGGCGAGGTTTGGAAACTGCTTGCCGTCGCAGTCCTGCTGGAAGCGGCCGGCGACGCGCAGCACCGAAGGTGCTGCTGTCTTTGTCGGCTCGCTCAGCTTGTACCAGTGGCCGAGCGCCCGGTCCGATATCTCGGCACGTGCGCCGAAGAAGCCAACCAAGTGGCGGTCGAGTGCGGGCTGCACCTCGTTGGCGCAGGCGCGTTCGATCGGCTCGGCAAGATCGGTGTGCGTGGCCGTCCACTTGCCGCCGACGGCCGGCGAAAGGCATGGCGCATCGGGATTGAGCTTGTAGAGGGCCGCCTCGAGATTGTCGCCGAACCGCTCGAAGTTCTTCTCGATCTCCTGCAGCCGCTTGGCCGGCATGTCGACGAGGCCGTAATCGGCGGCCGACTTCATCCAGTACGAGACGAGCTTGCCCTGCATGAGCTCGACGAATTCCTGGCGGCGTGCCGGATCGTTGACGACCTGCTGGAGAAGCGTGCCCGCACCCGCCGGATAGAACGACAGCGACTTGTAGCGGATCGGCCCCGAAGGGTCGCAGCGCACGATGGCGCGCGAGAGGTTCTGCGCATCGACCGTCGCGTCGTCCGCATCGCTGGCCTTCGTGACATTTGCCATGCCGTGCTCGTCGACCAGCGCGTTCTCGACGAGCCACTTGTCGATGGCACCTTCCTTCACCATCCGCGTGCCTTCGGCCTGGTTCAGGTACATCGCGTTGGCGACTTCGCGCGGATTGTCGCACTCGAGGCTGCCGACGCGGATCGTGAAGCGCCGCTTGCCCAGATTGGCGCGCGGCGGCGCTTCGGGCTTGCGGCCTGCAGCCCACTCGTTGACCTTCTGCATGTCCCAGCGCTGGCGCACGTTGTCGTCGGTCAGGCCTATAACGAGGTCGTAGAGGTCGCGCGGGAGCTGGGCGGTGTCGAGCAATGCTGCCTGCGAGGAGTAGCGCAGCCGGCGCTGCATCACGTCCTTCTCGTCGAACCCTTCGCCAGGCATCTTGCCCGACGCGAGGCAGTAGATCGTCAGGCCGAGCGCGAACAGATCGTCGGCCGGCCCCGGCTGGCCCTTGGCTTCGCGCTTGGCGAGTGCGCGTTCGCACGTCTCGAACACCGCAGGCTGGTCGTAGCCCGCCGGGCACAGCGTCGGCGGTCCGAGCACGAACAGCGACTGCTTGGTGTCCATCGAGAACAGGTTGTCGGGCCGGATGCCGCCATGCGCGTGGCCGGCCTCGTAGAGATCGGACAGCGCCGCGAGTGCCGGGCGGATCAGGTTCGTCGTCAGCACCTTGGCCGTGTAGCTGCCCCACAGGCGCCGCGGCGGAGACGGGGCAACCGGGCGCTCGTAGACGAAGCCGTAATGGTCGGGCTTGCCCGGCAACGCCAGCGTGCCGTGATGGAAGAGCTTGAGCATTCCGCTGCGCTCGATCTGGCGCGTGCGCTTCGCCGTCTCGATCCGTACGCCGGGATTCGGCGCGCAGATATAGGCCATCAGCGGGATGTCGGGATGCTCGACATGCTTGGCGACGAAGCACGGCGCCCACGCGCGCGAATACTCGACCAGCGGCTGGTCCAGCCGGATCTGGTGCTCGGGCCCGAACGGCAGCGTGAATTCGGGCGTCGGCCGGGACGTGGTCGCGATGGTATCGGTCACGCGGGATCGGGACTCTGGCGGTCGGAGACGTCTTCTCGGGACGGGTGTAGCCGATTTACACCGTTGGCCGATTTGTTCAAGCGCCATCGCGATGCGCGTGGATGTCCCGGACCGGAATCGCAAATAGCGAATCCCGCAAGCGGCGGCGGTCAGCCGCCCGGCACGATGCCCGGCGGAAGCGAGATCGCGTGGTCGGCGATGGCGCCCGCCGTCGCGAACCAGATATCCGCACGACGGTTGCGGATATGCGACAGCGCCCGGCGCAGGTGGCGCAGCCGGTAAGGCTGGCCGACGAGGTAGGGGTGGAGGGCGATCCCCATCACCAGCGGCTGCGCCTTCGACTGGGCGAGCATCTCGTCGAAGTTGTCCACGATCATGTCGGCGAATGCATCGCCGCCGATCTTGCGACCGACGATCATCGGGATGTCGTTGAGCTCCTGCGGGTAGGGCAGTGCCAGGATGCGGCCCTTGCGCGTGCGCATCCATACCGGCTGGTCGTCCATGCACCAGTCGAGGAGGTAGCGGTATCCCGCTTCCTGGAGCAGGTCGGGCGTCGCGCGGCTCTGGCTGATCCAGGGGCCAAGCCAGCCCTTGGGGGCCACGCCCTCGTTCCGCGCGATGACGGCCGTCGCCTCGGCGATCAGGGCGGCTTCGTCGGCTTCGGCAAGCGTGCCCTGGCGCTCGGCATTCGTGCGTCCGTGGCCGACGATCTCGTCGCCGCGCTTGCGGAACGCCTCGAGCAGCGACGGGGCATAGTCGTACATGCTGGAATTGGCGAGCACCGAGCTTGGCAGCGAGAGCTCGTCGAACAGCTCGAGCATCCGCCAAGCGCCGACCCGGTTGCCGTAGTCGCGCCATGCGTAGTTGAGCACGTCGGGGGCCGGCCCGCCGGGCGCCAGTTCCGCGCCGAGCCCTTCGCCAAACGCGAAGTGCTCGAGATTGAGGCCGAGATAGACGGCGAGCCGCGTTCCGTTCGGCCAGTCGTAGACCGGCCGGCCGCGGATCGGTGAATAGTCGTAGCGGTCGTGCGTCGGAAGCTTCATCCGCGAACAATAGGCACGCACTGTTCGTGCGCCAAGTGCCTCCGGTATCCGCAGGGAGGTCCAATCGGCCCCGGCGCGAGGGGGGGCAGGCGCCGGGGCCTTGAACGATCCGCCCCGAGGGGGGGCAGGGGGCAGGATCATCGTTGGCGGGCGTGAAGCCCGGCCAAGTCACCTCAACATAGGAGGCGAATTGCAATCTGCAAGAGGACGTTCGGCAAAAACCGAAAAAATCGATCTATTTCACGTGCTTCGAGTGTGTTTTGAAAATGCCCCAGCCGGGTGCTTCGGCGTCGGCGCCGAGCCGCGACAGGTGAAGCGGGGTGCCGTAAAGGGACCAGATGCGCAGGCACTCGCTCCATCGCATCGAGCCGTCGCCGCCCCAGACCATGTAGTGGGCGCCCTGCGGCAGATGGCGCAGGCCCGCGTCGACGCGCCGCGTCCAGAAGGCAAGCGGCGTCTCGGGCGTCTGCGACAGCGGCAGCCAGCGGTTCGCCATCAGCGAATGAACGAGCTGGTCGTCGATCGTGTACTCGTCGAGGCCGCGCGTCGGCGGATTGACGGCCGCGAACACGGGAGCCGAAAGCTTCAGCCCCTGCGCGACGTCCTTCATGTCCGCGCAGTGGAGACGGGCGCGGACGGGGCCGACCGCGTCGATCGCCGCGTTGAGTTCGCGCACGAGCTGGCCAAGCACCCGTGCGGGGCGCCGGGCGCGCGCGAGATATGCGGTCCAGTCGATGTCGTGCTGGCGGGCAAGGCGGGACGGGTCGTGCGAATAGAGGATCTCGAAGCCGTCCTCGACCGACCTCGCGAAGCCGAGTGCCCAGCGCACGGCAAGATACTGCAGGCCCGCGCGTTCGGCGGCCGGGACGTCGGCGTGAAAGAGACGGTCGAACACGTCGCACGCCGGTTCGACCAGATAGTCGCAGGCAAAATGGAATGTCGGAACGTGCGCGCGCAGCTTCGGGCGTTTCGCCGCGAGCAGCGCCGATACGCGATCGCCGTCGATCCTGCGCCGGCCGAAAAGGAAGCGCGCCGCCAGGTGCGAACGCGGCGCGAAGTCGTTGACCACAAGCCGCCGGACGCCGGACGCGGCGAACAGCGACGGCATCAGGCAGGAGCCCGCGGTGAAATCGACCATGGTAAGTTTCGGCCATTCGCGCATCGGCACGATCCGCGCGTAGGCGTCCATGATTTCCGGCACCCAGTCCGCGATCGTGCCGTCGAGCGGCAGCATCGCGCGACGCAGGGTTTCAAGTCTGGTCATCGGTCGATCCGTTGCGGATGAAGAAGCCGAACAAGAGCAGGCCGGCGGCGAATCCGCCGAGATGCGCCACCCACGCGATCTGCGCGCCTCCGCCCGACGGCATCCCGGTGATGCCGAAGACGACCGTGGACAAGGCCCAGACTGCGGCGAAGCCGATCAGTCCGCCGGCGGTACCGCCGCGGGGCCGGCCGGCTTCGCGCATCAGGCGGATCACGCCGCCCATCAGGCCCGAGATCGCACCCGACGCGCCGATCACCGGATCCGTGCTGGCGGGATAGACCGCGAAGTGGGCGGCGGCCGCGAGCATGCCGCACAGGAGATAGACGGAAAGCATCGTGCCGCCGCCGACGCGCCGCTCCATGCCGGCGCCGAAGGCGGCGAGACTGACCATGTTGACGGCGAGATGGACCCAGTCGCCATGCAGGAACTGATAGGTGACCGGCGTGTAGACGGCCGCCGCGCCCGCCGGCATGCCGTCGGCATAGCGCTGCGGGATGAAGCCGAACGAATCTATGGCGAGCCAGACCGCATCGCCGTCGAGCAGGCGGACGGCCGCGAAAGCGGCGATGTTCGCCGCGATCAGCGCCAGCGTGAACGGCGGCAGGTTGATCGCGGGTTCGGCACCGGGGCGCGTCATACGGGCGCGAGGGAATCGATGCTGGAGTCCATGACTTATATATAGGGAGGAGCCACGCCTCCTGTCGTGCAAAAGAACTCGTGCTGGCGCCGGGAACGCGAATTGGGGCAATGTCCGGCATTGGCGAGGGGGCTACTCGAAAAAGATGAGCAACAGTGCGACGGACGCGGCCAGCACGGACAAGCGCCTCATGGCGCTGGCGGTCGGCGCCATCGGCGTGGTCTTCGGCGATATCGGGACCTCGCCCCTCTACACGATGCGCGAAGCGTTCACCGGTCACCATCCGATGGATCCGACGCTGCCGCACGTGCTCGGCGTGCTGTCCCTGATCGTGTGGACCCAGGTCATCGTCGTCACGCTCAAATACGTCACTTACATCCTGCGCGCCGACAATCGCGGCGAGGGCGGCATGTTCGCCCTGATGGCGCTCGCGATGAAGGCGGCGCCTGCCGGCGTGCATCGCGGCGTGCCGATCGTGGCGGCCGGCCTTTTCGGCGCCGCTCTGTTTTTCGGCGACGCGATCATCACGCCGGCCATCTCGGTGCTTTCCGCCGTCGAAGGCCTGAAGGTCGCCACGCCGGAGTTCGAAAGCTATGTGGTGCCGATCGCCTGCGTGATCCTCGTCCTGCTGTTCATGATCCAGCGTCGCGGGACAGCGCGTGTCGGCGCGTTCTTCGGGCCCGTGACGATCGTCTGGTTCGCGGTGCTGGCGACGCTTGGGATCGTCTCGATCGCCCAGACGCCAGCCGTGCTTGCCGCGATCAATCCCTATTACGGCCTCCATTTCCTGTGGACCGACGGCTGGCGCGGCTTCCTCGTGATGGGGGCCGTATTCCTCGCGCTGACAGGCGCCGAGGCGCTCTACGCCGATATCGGCCACTTCGGAAAGCGTCCCATCCGGCTTGCCTGGGTGACGTTCGTCCAGCCCGCACTGGTGCTCAACTATTTCGGCCAGGGCGCCTTGCTGATGCGCCAGCCCGAAGCGGCGGTGAACCCGTTCTTCCTGATGGTCCCGGAAGCGCTGCTGTATCCGATCGTCATCCTCGCGACGGCCGCCACCGTCATCGCTTCCCAGGCGGTCATCACCGGTGCGTTCTCGCTGTCGCGACAGGCGATCCAACTCGGATACCTGCCGCGCATGGAAATCCGCCACACCTCCGAAACCGAGATCGGGCAGATCTACATCCCGCGCGTCAACTGGATCCTGTGCGTGTGCGTGCTGGCGCTGGTGATCGGGTTCCAGTCGTCGTCGAACCTGGCGTCCGCCTACGGCCTGTCGGTATCGGGCGAGATGTGCGTCGCCACGCTCATCGCCTACGTCGTGGCGCGCCACGTGTGGGGCTGGTCGCGCCTGCGGGCGTTGACCGTCACCATCCTGTTGCTCGTCGTCGACCTCTCGTTCTTCCTTGCCAATCTGGTCAAGTTC
>JBIKWI010000031.1:0-24346 GCA_044356395.1 Tagaea sp.
TGCTGTTCCCGCACCACGAGAACGAGATCGCGCAGTCGGTCTGCGCGCATGGCGGCGTGCAGTTCTCGAAATACTGGATGCACAACGGCTTCCTCGTCGTGAACGGCGAGAAGATGTCGAAGAGCCTTGGCAACTTTTTTACCGTGCGCGACCTGCTGGCCAGATGGCCGGGCGAGGCGATCCGCCTGCTGCTGCTGAAGACGCACTATCGAGCACCGCTCGATTTCACCGAAGAGGGGCTGCGGCAGGCAAAGGTCAATTTGGACCGGTGGTATCGATTCCTCGAACTTGCCAACGCGACGCTAAAGCTTAGTGACACGCAAAAAGCGAGCGACGCCTTGAATCCGAGCGATGTGCCGCCAGATGTAATGGCAATGCTCTGCGATGATCTAAACACGCCGGGAGCGATTGGCCAAATTGGGGAACAGATTGTCGATAAGGGGTATCGCCTGCTTCACGATGGGAATTTTGGTGACCTGCGGTTTACGGTAGGTGAGCTGAAGGCTGCCGCCGGGGTACTTGGGTTATTGCAGTCCGCCCCCGAAGTCTGGTTCAAGCAGGGGGCCGGCACGGGCCCGAGCGACGCCGAAATCGAGGCCGCGATCGCCGCCCGTCTCGCGGCACGCAAGTCCCGCGACTTCGCCGAAGCGGATCGAATTCGGAGCGATCTGAAGGCGAAGGGGGTCGTCCTCGAGGACGGCCCGAAGGGAACGACTTGGAAGCGGGGCGGGTGAGATGGGCGAGCGGGTCTACATCTACGATTCGACGCTGCGCGACGGGGCACAGACGCAAGGCGTCGATTTCGGCGTGGCCGACAAGATCGCCATCGCGCGCGCGCTCGACCGGCTGGGCATCGACTATGTCGAGGGCGGCTGGCCCGGCGCAAATCCGACCGACGATGCCTTCTTCGTCCAGCTTCCGGCCCTCAAGCGCGCGCGCATCGCCTCCTTCGGCATGACGCGGCGCAGCGGCCGTTCGGCCGGCAACGATCCGGGGCTGGCGGCCGTGCTGGGCACGCCGGCACCCGTCGCCTGCCTCGTGGGCAAGACATGGGACTATCACGTCGACCTCGCGCTGGGCGTCAGCAAGGCCGAGAACATCGACATGATCGCCGAGAGCCTCGGCGAGGCGAAGAACCGTGGCAAGGAAGCGATGTTCGACGCCGAGCATTTCTTCGACGGCTACAAGGCCAACCCCGGCTTCGCGCTCGACTGCCTGAAGGCGGCGCACGCGGCGGGTGCGCGCTGGATCGTGCTGTGCGACACCAACGGCGGCACGCTGCCGCACGAGATCGAGCGCATCGTCGGCGAGATCGCGAAATCGATCCCCGGCGACCGGCTCGGCATCCATTGCCACAACGACACCGAGAACGCGGTGGCCAACTCGCTGGCCGCCGTGCGCGCGGGCGTGCGCCAGGTGCAGGGCACGCTCAACGGGCTGGGCGAGCGATGCGGCAACGCCAATCTCGTGTCCGTCATCCCGAACCTCGTGCTCAAGATGGGATTCGACGTCGGCATCGACGCCGAACGGATGACACACCTTACGTCGGTGTCGCGCCTGCTCGACGAGCGCCTTAACCGCCCGCCGGCGCGCAATGCGGCATTCGTGGGCGAGAGCGCGTTCGCGCACAAGGGCGGCCTGCACGTTTCGGCCGTCGAGAAGGATCCCAAGACCTACGAGCACATCCCGCCCGAGACGGTGGGCAACCGGCGCCACGTCGTCGTGTCGGACCAGTCGGGACGGTCGAACGTGCTGGCGCGCTTCCGCGACATCGGCCTCGAGATCGACGCGAAGAGCGCGGTCATCGGCAAGCTGCTCGACGAGATCAAGGCCCGCGAGCACGAGGGCTACACCTACGACGGGGCCGACGGCTCGTTCGAGCTTCTGGCGCGCCGCCTGATGCACGGCGTGCCCGAGTATTTCCGCCTGCATTCGTTTCGCGTGATCTCCGAGCGGCGCTTCAACGCGCGCGGCGAGTTGGTCACGCTATCGGAAGCGACCGTGAAGCTCGACGTGGGCAAGGAGCGCCGGCTGACGGTGGGCGAGGGCAAGGGCCCGGTCGAGGCACTCGACCGCGCCATGCGTGCCGCACTGCTGCCTTTCTATCCGGGGCTCGCCGAGCTGAAGCTCGTCGACTACAAGGTGCGCATCCTCGCCCCCGAGCGCGCGACGGCTGCCGTCACGCGCGTGATGATCGAGAGCGCGGACGGCCACGCGCACGGCGAGATCCGGACGTGGGGTACCGTCGGCGTCTCCGAGAACGTCATCGACGCGTCCTATATGGCACTCGACGATTCGATCACCTGGAAGCTCTACCGCGACGGCACCCAAGCGCCGGGGGCGTGATGGGGCTGCCCGTGACCGCGCCGGCGATCGTCCTGGTCCGCCCGCAGCTTGCCGAGAACATCGGCACGGCGGCGCGCGCGATGCTCAATTGCGGGCTGACCGACCTGCGCCTCGTGCGGCCGCGCTGCCCGTTTCCCGACGAGCGCGCGAACCGGGCTGCATCCGGTGCCGATGCCGTCCTCGCCGCCGCGAAGCTGTTCGACGACGTCGAGGGCGCCATCGCCGACCTGACGCGCGTCTACGCGACCTGCCCGCGCGACCGCGACATGGTGAAGCCGGTGCTCACGCCGCAGGCCGCCATCGCGGCGACCCGTGCCGCCCTCGTCGCGGGCGAGCGCGTGGGCTTCCTGTTCGGCGCCGAGCGCACGGGGCTGGAGAACGACGAGGTCACGCTCGCCGACGCGATGGTGCCGTTCCCGGTCAACCCGGATTTCGACTCGCTCAACCTCGCGCAGGCCGTCCTCCTCGTCGGCTGGGAATGGGCGCGCGCGCACGACGACACCCCGGCGCGCCGCGTGCGTACGGGGCGGGGCGAGCCTGCGACCAAGGAAGAGATCGACGGTTTCCTCAAGCGACTTGAGGCCGAACTCGACGCCTGCGGATTCCTGCGCAACGAAGCGATGCGGCCGGCGGCGGTGCGCAACCTACGCGCCTTCTTCCTGCGCGCGCGCCCGAACGCGCAGGAGATCCGCACCGCGCACGGCATGCTCACGGGGCTCGTCGAGCGGCCCCATCTGGCGAAAGCCGGAAAATCTCGACCGGGGCCTCGCGGCCGCGCAGGCTGAACTCGCCAGCGGCGACGAAATCCGCAGGTGCTCCGGCCGCTTCGAAGGTCGTGCGGCTTGCGAGCACGCAGGTCCGCTCGCTCGCCTCCATCAGGCCGTGTCCGAGCTGCTCGATGCGTTGCGTGACGTTCACCGCGTCTCCCAGGATCGTGTAGTTGAGCCGTTCGCGGCTGCCGACATTCCCGGCGACGACGGGCCCGGTATGCACGCCGATGCGCACGCGCAGCTCGCCCGTCGCGACGGCGCCCGCGATGGCGCGCGCCGCGTCGAGGGCCGCACGCGCGTGGCTGTCGTGCTTCTCGGGCGCGCCCCAGAAGGCCATCACGCCGTCGCCCATGAACTTGTCGAGCGTTCCGCCCGTCGCCTCGATCGCGGCGATCACCTGCGCGAAATGGCGGTTGAGCATTTCGGCCGTCGCTTCGGGCGCCATCGTCTGCGAAAGGGCGGTGAAGCCGACGATGTCGGTGAACATGATCGTCACCTCGCGGGTCGACGAGACGATGCCGCCGCGCTCGGGATGGCGGGCGAGCTGGCGTACCAGCTTGCGCGGCACGTAGGCCTCGAACCAGCGCAGGGCGGCGATCAGGCGGTTGAAGGCGACCGCCTGGTCGTCGATCTCGCGGATCCGGCTGCGCGCCAGGCTGTCCGCGCTCTCGAAATCGAAGTCGGCGAGCTGGGCCGCGGCGCGCGCGAAGCGTCGCGTGGGCCGGGCGAGGCGGCGGGCGAGCACGACCGCGCACACGAGCGCGAAGGCGAGCACGACGAGGCCGGCGAAACCGGCAAGCGCCATCGAACGCACGTCGTCGGCGAAGTCGCCGACGCGGAAATAGGCGCCGACATTCCAGGGAACGGTACCGAACTCGGGCAGCTGCTTGCGCAGGAAGATGTAGGTCTGGCCTTCGACCGAAACCGCGCGCAGGCCTTCGCCCTGGACCAGCAGCGGGGCCGCCCGCCGGCCCGACCAGATCTGCGCCAGCACCGGATCGCCGATCTCGGCGAGCGAGGGCAGCGGGTGCTCGGGCGACAGGCCGGGGAAGGGCTCCATCAGGCGCCGATGCGCGAGCACGGCATCGTCGCCATAGAGGATGAACGGCACCCCGCCATACTCGCCCGCCACCGACTGCTCGACGATGACCGACAGGTCGCGCAGCGGCACGATGGCGGCGAGCGCGCCGACGAACTGGCCGTCGCGCCAGACCGCATGCCGCCGGTTGACGGCCGGTCCGGAGCTGGCATCCGCGAAGATGAATTCCCCCCAGCGTCCGCCCACGCTTGCATGGGCCTCGCGCAGGCCCTCGCGGACGTGCGGCAGATTGCCGAGGTCGGGGAAGGTGACGTTGGCCGCATCGATCCCGCGCTCGACGATGACGGCCTTCGCGTCGGGATAGAGGAAGACGAGCCGCTGGATCTGCGGGGCGCCGGCCAGCGCGCCCGTCATCAGGTCGGCGATGCGGCTGCGGCCGTAGTTGACGCCCGGTTGCGCCAGCACCTCCGCGATGAAGGAGAGCTGGGCCGAGGCCGGGTCGAGCTGGGCGCGCACGCGGCTGGCGATCAGGTCGACCATCAGGTCGCCCTTGGCCCGGAAAAGATCGTTTGTCGCGGTGCGGCCGACCGAAATCTGGATCGCGAGGACGACCGCCAGTGCAAGTCCCACAAGGCTCGCGATCGACAGCGTCATCACGCCGGTCATCGACCAGCGCCCCGATTCCGCTCCAAGTGCTTCATTCTGCATGCAAATCCCGCGTTTGACAGAACCCCGGCGATGACTATACTCCGCGGCCTTCGGACGAGGTTCCCCTGCCTGGCAAGGCTTTGCCCCGTTTTCGCGACGGGCCATTACCGAGGGATCGCTCGTTCAACTTTTTTTCGGCGGCGCGTCACGGGGTTGCGCCAGGCTCCACGAGGCCGCCGAGGAGACGATGAAACCATGTCGAAGCGTCAAGAGTCCAAGTACAAGATCAACCGCCGCCTCGGGGAAAACCTCTGGGGCCGCGAGAAGAGCCCGGTCAACAAGCGCGAATACGGCCCCGGCCAGCACGGGCAGCGCCGCAAGAAGCCGACCGATTTCGGCACCCAGCTGCGCGCCAAGCAGAAGCTGAAGGGCTATTACGGCAACATCACCGAGCGCCAGTTCCGCAAGATCTACACGGAAGCGATCCGCAAGAAGGGCGACACGTCCGAGAACCTGATCGGCCTGCTCGAGCGCCGTCTTGACGCGGTCGTCTACCGCCTGAAGTTTGCGCCGACGGTGTTCGCCGCCCGCCAGATCGTCAGCCACGGCCACGTGCTGATCAACGGCAAGCGCGCCGACATCGCCTCGATGTTCGTCAAGGAAGGCGACACGGTCGAGCTCAATCCCAAGATGCGCGAGAACGTCCAGGTGCTTGAGGCGGTCTCCTCGCAGGAGCGCCAGGTTCCCGACTATCTGGAAGTCGTCGACCAGAAGGCGTTCAAGGGCAAGTTCGTGCGCACGCCGAAGCTGTCGGACGTGCCGTACCCCGTGCAGATGGAACCGAACCTCGTCATCGAATTCTATTCGCGCTGACGGTCCGGGATTTGCCGAATACGAAAGGCCGGTCCTTCGGGGCCGGCCTTTTCCGTTTCAGGCGGCTTTCTTGCCGCGCTTCGCGTCCTCGTCGCCCCAGCGCCGCGCGATCTCATCGAGCTTCTTGAACACCTGCGAGAGCTCCTCGCCGCGCGCGGTGAGCGAGTAGGTGACCTGCGGCGGAATCGTAGGCTCGTAGGCACGCGCGACGACGTCGGCACCTTCGAGCAGGCGCAGCCGCTCGGTGAGCATCTTGGCCGACACGCCGGAAACGCGGCGCTTCAGCTCGCCGAACCGCGTCGGTCCGTGGTTGCGCAGAACCCACAGGATGTACGTCGTCCAAGGCCCCATCAGCAGGCGCAGCAGGGCGTCCATCGGGCAGCCCATCGGGCTTTTCGGCATCGGCATCGCGGCTCTCCGTCGTCGGGGGTAGTTACTAAAAGGTACCTACTTTACAAACAATATCTAAGAGGCGATATGGTGTCGGTATGGAAATGTAACTTACTTCGAGGGGTCGAACAATGGCAAAGGTCGCGATCGTCTATCACAGCGGGTACGGGCACACGAAGATCCTGGCGGAAGCCGTGGCCAAGGGTGCGGCGTCCGTCGCCGGCACCACGGTCGATCTCATTCCGGTCGCCGAGGCCGAAGCGAAGGCGGAAACCCTGAACGCCGCGAACGCGATCATCTTCGGCTCGCCCACCTACATGGGCAGTGTTTCCGGCCCCTTCAAGACGTGGGCCGACACCACCGCCAAGGTGTGGTTCGGTCAGGGCTGGAAGGACAAGCTCGCTGCCGGCTTCACCAACAGCTCCGGCCCGTCGGGCGACAAGTTCTCCACGATCACCTACATGTGGACGCTCGCCATGCAGCACTCGATGATCTGGGTGAGCCAGGGCCTGATGGTCGGCACCAAGCAGGGCGATCTCACGCTCAACCGCCTGTCCGCCTATGGCGGCACGATGGCGACGTCCGAGAACGCGGCACCGGGAGAGACGAATCCGTCGAAGGACGACCAGGCATCGGGTGCTGCCCTGGGTGCGCGCGTCGCGGAGCTCGCGAAGAAGCTGAAGGGCTGATTGCGATGATCGAGTTCCACACCGCGGGTACGCCGAACGGCAGGAAGGTCGCGATCTTCCTCGAGGAGACGGGGCTCCCGTACAAGGTGCACCCGGTCGATTTCTCGAAGGACGGGCAGTTCGCGCCCGCCTTCCTGAAGATCTCGCCCAACAACAAGATCCCCGCGATCGTCGACACCGACGGTCCCGGGGGCAAGTCCCTGTCGCTGTTCGAATCGGGTGCGATCCTTTTCTATCTGGCCGAGAAGACGGGCCGCTTCCTGCCCGCCGATCCGGCCGCGCGCGCCACGACGCACCAGTGGCTGATGTGGCAGATGGGCGGCATCGGCCCGATGTTCGGCCAGCTCTGGCACTTCACCAAGTCGGCGCCGGAGAAGGTCCCCTACGCGATCGAACGCTACCAGAAGGAAGTCGACCGGCTGGTGGGCGTGCTCGACAGGCGCCTCGGCGAGACGCCTTACCTTGCCGGCGAATACTCGATCGCCGACATGGCGGTCTATCCGTGGGTGGCGGGGGACTGGTTCGGTGCGGATCCTTCCAAGCTTCCCAACTTCGCGCGCTGGCGCGAGGCGATCGCGGCGCGCCCGGCCGTGCAACGTGGTATGAAAGTGCCGTGACGATGCTTCCTGCCATCTTCGTCTCGCACGGCGCACCCACGCTGCCGCTCGACGACATCCCGGCCCGCGATTTCCTTCGCGGGCTGGGCGCGTCGCTACCGGTCCCAAAGGCGATTCTCGTCGCATCGGCGCACTGGGAGACGTCGCTACCGGCCGTCTCGCTGGCGACGAAGCCCGAGACGATCCACGATTTCAGCGGCTTCCCGCGCGAGCTCTACTCGATTTCCTATCCGGCACCGGGTGCGCCGGACGTCGCCAACAAGGCCGCCGCCCTTCTGGGTGCGGCCGGCATCAACACGATCGGCGATGCGGGGCAGGGGCTCGACCATGGCGCCTGGGTTCCGCTGATGCTCGCCTGGCCGAAGGCCGGCATTCCGGTGGCGCAGATATCGATCCAGCAGCAGCTCGGGCCGGCGCACCACATCGCGGTCGGGCGCGCGCTGGCACCCTTGCGCGCCGAGGGCGTGCTGATCGTCGGCTCCGGCGGGGCGGTGCACAACCTGCGCGCCCTCGACTGGCAGGGCGGCGACGGCACGGTGGCACCCTGGGCGAAGGAATTCGACGACTGGCTGGCAAGCCGGCTGGAAGCGGGCGACGAGGCGGCACTCGCTGACTATCGCGCCCGGGCCCCGAACGCGCGCCAGGCCCATCCGCGCGACGAACACCTGATGCCGGTCTTCGTCGCATACGGGGCCGGCGGCACGGGTGCCAAGGGCACGCGCATCCATTCGAGCTTCACGATGGGCGCGCTGTCGATGGCGTCGTATTCGTTCGCCTGACCCTCACCCTGGCCCTCTCCCGCAGGCGGGAGAGGGGAATTTCAGGCAATAAAAAACCCCTCTCCCCGACGGGGAGAGGGGCAGGGTGAGGGTGCTTCAGGCGACCTTGACGTTGATGCCCTTGGTCTGGAGCATCTCGGCCAGTTCGCCGGTCTGGTACATCTCGCGCACGATGTCGCAGCCGCCCACGAACTCGCCCTTCACGTAGAGCTGCGGGATCGTCGGCCAGTTCGCGAATTCCTTGATGCCGTTGCGGATCTCGGGATCCTCGAGCACGTTGATGCCCTTGAACTTGATGCCCAGATGCGTGAGCACCTGCACGACGGCGGACGAGAATCCGCACTGCGGGAAGACGGGCGTGCCCTTCATGTAGAGCACCACGTCGTTCGCCTTGAGGTCGCTTTCGATCCGGTCCTTGACGCTGTCCATGGCGGTACTCCGAAGTTCGTAAGGGGGGCGGCCCGCCTCAGGCGTCCGCCGGGATTTCAGTCTGGACGGCCAGCGCGTGCAGCTCGCCGCCCATGCGGCCCTTGAGTGCGGCGTAGACCATCTGGTGCTGCTGCACGCGGCTCTTGCCCTTGAACAGGGCCGAAGCCACGTGGCACGCGTAATGATCGCCGTCGCCGCGCAGGTCGTCAATGCGCACGGCGGCGTCGGGCAGGGCCTCGCGGATCAGCTTCTCGATATCGGCGGCGGCCATCGGCATCGCGAATAACCCTAGTTTTTCGAGGACATATAGCCCGGCAGCCAGCCCTCGTGGACCCGGCGCAGGGCATCGAGGGATATACGCACGCCGTCGTGCAGTGTCAATTCGGGGTGCCCCGAGACCGTACCGATCGCCATGGCCGGAACCTTCGCCTTCTTCGCAGCGGCGAGCAGGCGCTTGGGGTTTCTGGTCGTCACGACGTAGCGCGCCTGGTCCTCGCCGAACAGGAACGCATTGTCGGTCCGCGGCGGCGAGAGTTCGGCCCCGCGCTTTCCGGCCAGCGCCATCTCCGCCAGTGCCACCAGCAGCCCGCCGTCCGACAGGTCGTGGCACGCATTGACATGCCCCTTCGCGATGAGGCCGCGCACGAAATCGCCGTTGCGCTTCTCGGCCTTCAGGTCGACTGGCGGCGGCGCGCCGTCCTCGCGCCCTTCCATCTCGCGCAGGTAGAGCGACGATCCGAGCCAGCCCGCGGTCCTGCCGATCAGCACGATGGTGTCGCCGGTATCCTTGAGCGCAAGGTCGGTCGACTTCGACGCGTCCTTGAGGAGGCCGACGCCGCCGATGGTGGGGGTCGGCAGGATCGCCTTGCCGTTGGTCTCGTTGTAGAGCGACACGTTGCCCGAGACGACCGGATAGGCGAGCGCCTTGCACGCCTTGCGCATGCCTTTGATGGCGCCGACGAACTGGCCCATGATCTCGGGCCGCTGCGGGTTGCCGAAGTTCATGTTGTCGGTGATGGCAAGCGGGGTCGCCCCGACGGCCGTCAGGTTGCGCCACGTCTCGACCACAGCCTGCGCGCCGCCGGTCTCGGGATCGGCATGCACGTAGCGCGGCGTGGAATCCACGCACATCGCCAGTGCCTTCTTCCGGCCGGGCAGGCCCACGACGGCCGCATCGCCGCCCGGGCGCTGCAGCGTGTGGCCGCGCACCAGATGGTCGTACTGTTCCCAGATCCAGCGCCGCGAGGCGAGATCGGGGCAGCCCATCAGTTCGAGCAGGACGCGCGCGGGATCGTGCTTGGGAAGCTTCGCCGCGTCGATCGCCTTGCGCTTCTTCGTGGGCTTCCAGGGGCGCGAGTATTCGGGGCTCGCCTGCACCATCGGGGCGATGGGCATGTCGGCGTCGACCTTGCCGTCCTTGCGCACGACGAGGCGGCCGGTCTTCGTCAGGTGGCCGATGGTTGCGCAGTCCAGTTCGTACTTGGCGAAGATCTTCTCGGCGACCTTGATCCGGTTCGGCTTCAGGATGATCAGCATGCGCTCCTGGCTCTCGGAGAGCATCATCTCGTACGAGGTCATCCCGGTCTCGCGCGCCGGCACGTTGTCGAGGTCGAGATCGATGCCGAGCCCGCCCTTGCCGGCCATCTCGACCGACGACGAGGTGAGGCCGGCCGCACCCATGTCCTGGATCGCGACGATGGCGTCCGTCGCCATCAGTTCGAGGCAGGCCTCGATCAGCAGTTTCTCGACGAAGGGATCGCCGACCTGAACGGTCGGGCGCTTCTCTTCCGAGTTGTCGTCGAACTCGGCCGACGCCATCGTGGCCCCGTGGATGCCGTCGCGCCCGGTCTTGGCACCCACATAGACGACCGGGTTCCCGGCACCCGCGGCGGCCGAATAGAAGATCTTGTCCTTGCGCGCCACGCCCACCGTCATCGCGTTGACGAGGCAGTTGCCGTTATAGGACGGATGGAAGTTCGTCTCTCCGCCCACCGTGGGGACGCCCACGCAGTTGCCGTAGCCGCCGATCCCGGCGACCACGCCCGATACCAGCCTGCGCGTCTTCGGGTGCGAGGGATCGCCGAAGCGCAGCGCGTTGAGGTTGGCGATCGGCCTTGCACCCATCGTGAACACGTCGCGCAGGATGCCGCCAACGCCGGTCGCGGCTCCCTGATAGGGCTCGATGTAGCTCGGGTGGTTGTGGCTCTCGATCTTGAAAATGCAGGCGTCGCCCTCGCCGATGTCGATAACGCCGGCATTCTCGCCGGGGCCGCAGATCACCCACCTGGCCTTGGTGGGGAGCGTCTTGAGCCACTTCTTCGAGGATTTGTACGAGCAGTGCTCGCTCCACATCACCGAGAAGATGCCAAGCTCGGTGTGCGAAGGCACGCGGCCCATGATGTTGCAGGCGAGGTCGTACTCCGCCGGGGCGAGTCCCATCAGGTCCTTGGGCTTGGGCCAGGACTTCTTCTTCGTCTTCGTTTTCATTTCGAGAGCGCGTCCACGATGGCGTCGAACATCGGCGTGCCGTCCAGCGAGCCGCCGAGTGCGCCGGCCGTGGCCGGGTCGGTGGCGTTCTCGGGATGCGGCATCAGCCCCATTACGGTCTTGGTGGCGTTGAACACGCCGGCGATGTTGGCGATCGAGCCGTTCGGGTTGCCGGCTTCATTGGTCTCGCCTTCGGGCGTGCAGTAGCGGAAGGCGACCTGGTCGCGGTCCTCGATGCGCTTGAGCGTGTCGGCGTCGGCGAAGTAGTTGCCGTCGTGGTGCGCCACGGGGAAGCGGATCACGTCGCTGGTCGAATAGCGGTTCGTGAACATCGTCTGGCTGTTGGCCACTTTCAGATGGACGTCGCGGCAGATGAACTTGAGGCCTGCGTTCGACAGCAGCACGCCCGGCAGCAGGCCCGCCTCGCACAGGATCTGGAAGCCGTTGCACACGCCCACGACGGCCGTGCCCTTGCCGGCGCGCGCGACCACCTCGCGCATGATCGGGCTGCGCGCCGCCATGGCGCCGCAGCGCAGGTAGTCGCCATAGGCGAAGCCGCCGGGCAGCACGATCAGGTCGAGCTTGGCGGGCAGTTCGCTGTCCTTGTGCCAGACGATGGCCGGACGCTTGCCCGAGGCGCGCTCGATCGCGTCGGCGGCGTCGTTCTCGCGATTGGAACCGGGGAAGACGACGATCGCGGATTTCATCGCCGAGCTACTCCGCGATCTCGATGCGGTAGTTCTCGATCACGGTGTTGGCGAGGAGCTTCTCGCACATCTGCCTGACCGAGGCTTCCGCCGCGGCGCGGTCCTTGGCGGCGAGCTCGATCTCGACGTAGCGCCCGACGCGCACGTCGCCGATGCCTGAAAAGCCGAGGCCGGCGAGGCCGGCCGCGACGGCCTTGCCCTGCACGTCGAGGACGCCGTTCTTGAGGGTGACGTGGATCTTCGCCTTCATCGTCTGCCTCGCCTTACTGGAGCGTGCCGGTACCCTTGTGGTCGCGCGGGCCGCCCTCGGGCAGGATGCCGAGGCGCCGCGCCACTTCCTGATAGGCTTCCTCGACATTGCCGAGGTCGCGGCGGAAGCGGTCCTTGTCCATCTTCTCGTTGGTCTTGAGGTCCCACAGGCGGCAGCAGTCAGGGCTGATCTCGTCGGCGAGGATGATGCGCATCTCCTCGTGCTCGTTCCAGTGGCGGCCGAACTCGAGCTTGAAGTCGACGAGCTTGATGCCCACGCCCAGGAACAGGCCGCACAGGTAGTCGTTGACGCGCAGCGCCAGCGCCATGATGTCGTCGAGATCGCGCGTGTCGGCCCAGCCGAACGCGGTGATGTGTTCTTCCGACACCATCGGGTCGCCGAGCTCGTCGTTCTTGTAATAGTACTCGACGATCGAGCGGGGCAGCGGCTGGCCCTCGGCAACGCCGAAGCGCGTGCTGAACGAGCCGGCGGCCACGTTGCGCACGACGACCTCGAGCGGCACGATCTCGACCTCGCGCACGAGCTGCTCGCGCATGTTGAGACGTCGGATGAAGTGCGTGGGCACGCCCATCTCTTCCAGCCGCATCATCAGGAATTCCGAGATGCGGTTGTTGAGCACGCCCTTGCCGGTGATGACACCCTTCTTCTTGTTGTTGAAGGCCGTGGCGTCGTCCTTGAAGTACTGGACGATGGTGCCGGGCTCGGGGCCTTCGAACAGGATCTTGGCCTTGCCTTCGTAGAGCTGCTTGCGGCGGGACAATGGCGCCCCCTGGCGTCGATGGGGTGGGTTCCGCCCCGAAAAACCGCGCCGCGCCATCGGTTTCGACAGGCGCGGCGGGGCGGAAAAGAGAGGCCTGTATAGCCCAGCGCGCACCCCCTCGCAATGCGCCCTTAAGCCTCTGGATTAGCGGGTTTTCACGAGGTTGTAAGGATGCGAATCGGGGGCCCCGGCGGCGAAGCGCCAGACGGCGCGGCGCTCGCTCTCCCGGGAGCGGTCGGGCAGGGCCAGCAGGCTCGACGACGAGGTGCCGAAACCCGACGGCAGCGCCACGTTCATGCGCGCCTCGCCGTCGCCCGCACGGCTCGCCAACAGCGTTTCCCAGTCCTTCCAGTCGTCGCGGTCGGGGTCGGGCGGGGAGGCGGCTTCGAATTGCGGCAGGTTTGCGGCGATGCGCGCCGAATTCATGTCGTTGCGGTCATAGGCCGTGACCATCGACAGGCCGGGCGGCAGCTTTTCGACCAGCACGCGGCCTGTGCCGAGCGACTTCAGCCAGAACGCGTCGCGGTCGTCGGCAATCACCATGTTGAAGGGGCGGAAGGCCTCGCTGGCAAGGGCGCCAAGCGACTTCGCCGCGTCGGCCGCATCGGCATGGTCGAGCGCGTCCAGCACCAGTTCGCCGCGCGTCCGCTTGCCTTCCGCCGGCCCCAGCGAGCCGCGCCGGTTGAGGATGGCCGCCACCACCCCCTGGTCGTTGAGCCCCATCCACGATCCGCCGGCCAGTTCGTCCCTGCCGGCGACCACGTCGGGCCGGTCGGGCCAGTGGCGGGCGGGGGGCTTCCAGGGCCGGTCGCCCATCTCGTCGCGATTGGCCCCCAGGATCAGGGGCCAGTCGTGGCCGGGGCGGCGCAATATGACAACCGTGCACATGTGACAAGCGGGTTCCGGCTCGCTATAACCGCACCCTGTCTTTCACCGACGGGGCTATCGACATGAGCGGTTTCGACGAACGTCAAAAGGGTTTCGAGAACAAGTTCAAGCACGACCAGGAACTCCAGTTCAAGGTCATGGCGCGGCGCAACAAGCTGCTCGGCCAGTGGGTCGCGGGCAAGCTCGCCATCGCCGACGTGGATGCCTACGCCAAGGAAGTCGTCGCCGCCGACTTCGAGAAGGCGGGCGATTCCGATGTGGTCGAGAAGATCCTGACGGATGCCAAGGCCAAGGGCGTGGCCATGACCGAAGCCGAACTGCGCGCCCAGATGGACCACCTGCTTCCCGTCGCCAAGAAGCAGATCATGGAGCAGTCCTAACGCTTCTTCGCCTTCTTCTTCGGCGCGCCGAACACGCGGCGGAAGATCGTATCGACGTGTTTGGTGTGGTAGGCGAGATCGAACAGCGCGTCGATCTGCCTGCCCGTCAGGTGCTTCTTGACGACCGGATCGGCCTTGAGGCGCGCGGCGAAATCGCCGCCGCCGGCCTTCCAGATCTCCATCGCGGCCGACTGGACGAAGCGGTAGGCGTCCTCGCGGGCCATGCCGGCCTGCGTGAGGGCCAGCAGCACGCGCTGGGAATGGACGAGCCCGCCCAGCCGGTCGAGATTGGCCTGCATGGCTTCGGGATAGATCGTCCATTTCTCGATCAGGCCCGCCATGCGGTTGAGCGCGAAATCGAGTGCGATCGTGGCGTCGGGCCCGAACACGCGCTCGACCGCCGAGTGCGAGATGTCGCGCTCGTGCCATAGGGCCACGTTCTCCAGTGCGGGCACCACCGCCGCGCGCACGATGCGCGACAGGCCCGTGAGGTTCTCCGACAGCACCGGGTTGCGCTTGTGCGGCATCGCCGACGAGCCCTTCTGCCCGGGGCTGAAATACTCCTCGGCCTCGCGCAGTTCGGTGCGCTGCAGGTGGCGTACTTCGATGGCGAAGCGCTCCATCGACGCGGCGATGACGCCCAGCGTGGCGAAGAACATCGCGTGCCGGTCGCGCGGGATGACCTGCGTGGACACCGTCTCGGGCACCAGCCCCAGCTTCTTCGACACGTACTCTTCGACGAACGGATCGATGTTCGCGAAAGTGCCGACGGCACCGGAAATGGCGCAGGTCGCGATTTCGGCGCGTGCCGCGACCAGACGCGCGCGGTTGCGCTGGAATTCGGCGTGGTATCCGGCGAGCTTCAGGCCGAACGTGACCGGCTCGGCATGGATGGCGTGGCTGCGGCCGACGGTCGGCGTGTATTTGTGCTCCATCGCGCGCTTCTTGAGTGCGGCGAGCACGCGGTCGATGCCTTCGAGCAGCAGGTCCGAGGCGCGCACGAGCTGCACCGCGAAGGTCGTGTCGAGCACGTCGGACGACGTCATGCCCTGGTGGACGAAGCGTGCGGCAGGGCCGACATGCTCGGCAAGGTTGGTCAGGAACGCGATGACGTCGTGCTTGGTCTCGCGCTCGATCTCGTCGATGCGGTCGATCTCCCACTTGCCCTTCTTCCAGATCTCCTTCGCGGCTTTCTTCGGGATCACGCCGAGGATGGCCTGCGCGTCGCAGGCATGGGCCTCGATCTCGAACCAGATGCGGAAACGGGATTCGGGTTCCCAGATGGCGGTCATCTGGGGGCGGGAATAGCGCGGGATCATGCTTCGACCTTGTCTGGCGTGTTAGGCGACCGGCACCGTCGTGCCGATCAGGCTGTCGCGCCCGACGATGGATGCCAGCCGCTCCTGCGACCAGCCTTCCGTTCCCGCCGGACGCCTGGGCACGACGAGATAGCGCAGATCGGCCGTGGAATCCACGACGCGGATTTCCACGTCGTCGGGCAGCATTGTGCCGAATTCGGCGAGTACTGCGCGCGGTTCGATGACCGCACGCGCCCGGTAGGCCGAGGTCTTGTACCAGGCCGGAGGAATCCCGAGGATCGCCTTCGGGTAGCACGAGCACAGCGTGCACACGACCATGTGGTGGAGCTTGTCGGTATTCTCCAGCGCCACGACGGCGGCGGTGTTCGACGTGTCGATGCCCATCTCGTCGGCGGCCTTCTTGGCGTCGGCGAGCAGGCGGGCCTTGAAGGCGGGATCGGTCCAGGCGCGTGCGACGATCTTCGCCCCCATGCCGGGATTGCGGCTGTCCATCAGCTCGATCTGCTGTCGCACCTCGTCGGCGCCGATGATGCCCTTGGCGATCAGCAACTCGCGCACCGCGCGTTCGAGCCGGCGGTATTCCGGGCGCGGCTCGTGGCCGGCGATCGGGGCGTGGTCGTGGTCGTGTCCCGCGTGGATATGGTCGTGATGGTCGCCGCTCATGCGCGTTCCTCGGGCTCGAGCCAGGTCTCGTAGATGTCCGCCGTCAGCGTCTCGCGGCCAGCGACGGTGCCGGGAAACAGCGCGTCGCGTTCGAAGCGCACCATGTAGAGCGGCAGCTTGGGCAGGCCCTTCCCGCCGAAGGCGAGATCCTCGGGATTGTGGAACTCGCCCATCACGCGCTCGACGACGCCCGACCGGCCGCGCACGAAATGCGGCGTGCGGACATGCACCTTTTTCCCGCCGGCCTCGGGCCAGGCGTCGCGCACGCGCACCTTGTCGCCGGGGCCGAACCTCATCCTTCTTCTTCCTGCCTTATCTCGGCGAGCTTCAGCACAAGCTCTTCCTCGCCGATGATGTCCTTGTGGACGAGCACCTCGGAAATCGCGTGGATCCACTTCTCGTAATAGGCGAGGTCGTCGTATTCGGCCGGCGGCAGCGATTCGATCGCGTTGCGCAGTTCGTCGACCCGGACGAGGCGTCGCGAGGCGTGCGACAGCAGGTTCATCAGCGCGTCGACCTGCTTGTCGAACTGCGTGAGTTCGTGCTCCGCGCGGTCGATATTCTCGGAGACGAACGGCTCGATGCCGCCCATGTCGTGGTGCGAACGGGGATGCGAATTCATGCCGGCAAGCCTAGCGGAGTAGAGTGCGCGTGTCGACCACGCGCGCGTATTCGCCGTCGACATTGGCAAGCGAAATCGCATGCATGTCGGTGGCCGGAATCGTGCGGCCGTCGGCGAGCTTCTTGTCGAACGTCCAGCACGCGTCGCATGCAAGATAGGCGTCGAAGCCGAGATTGCCGGCCATGCGCACGGTCGCCTCGACCGAATTGCTGGTCGAAACCCCGGCGAAGACGAGCGGCGGCGAACCGGCCGCGCGCAGCCACCCTTCCAGCCCGGTGCCGATGAAAGCACTGTTGGTGCGCTTGGGTTCCACGCGCTCGCCTTGTATCGGGACAAAGTCGGGCAGGAAATCGTTGCCCGGCTGGCCGGGCCGGTAGCCCGACTGCGGTTCGGTCGAATCGTGGCGTACATGCACGACCGGCCGATTTGTCGCCCGCCAGTGCGCCAGCAATGCCGCGATGTTCGCCTCGGCGCCGGGATTGTTGCGCGGCCCCCAATAGGGAAAGCGGATCGCCTGCTGTAGGTCGATCAGGATGAGGACGGACGATTCCATTCCCGGCATTCTATACGAGCTTCAGAGCAACCCCAGACTCTTGAAGCTCGCGTGGCCCGTCCGGCCGATCACCAGATGGTCGTGGACGACCACGCCGATGGCGCTAAGCGCCTTGGCGATGTCCTTCGTGATGTCGATGTCAGCCCGGCTGGGTGCCGGGTCGCCCGAGGGATGGTTGTGCACGAGGATCACGGCGGTGGCCGAAAGCTCGAGGCACCGCCTGGCGATCTCGCGCGGATAGACGGGGGCGTGGTCGACCGTGCCCACCTGATGCACCTCGTCGTGGATCAGCCGGTTGCGCCGGTCGAGGAACAGCAGGCGGAAATGCTCGGTTTGCTTGCGCGCCATGTCGGCCCGGCAATAGTCGATGAGCTTCTGCCAGCCCGACAGGACCGGGTTCGCCATCGCTTCGGCGCGTGCGAGACGCACGGCAGCTTCGCGCACGGCCAGTAGCGTGTCGATCGCCACGTCGCCCAGCCCGTCGACGCGCGCAAGCTCGGTGCGCGAGGCCGACAGCACGCCGGCATACCCGGCGAACCGGTCGACGAGGGACTTGGCCAGCGGCTTCACGTCGCGGCGCGGGATCGCGGCGAACAGCAGCAGCTCGACAAGCTCGTAGTCGTCGAGCCCGGCCGACCCTGCGCGCCGGAAGCGCTCGCGCAGGCGCTGGCGATGGCCGTGGAAATGGGGCGTGTCGGACTCGGTCACGGGGCCGATAGTAGCGGCCCCGTCGCCGATGACAATCTATGGTTAGAAATGTAGGGCAACCCTTAGTCGTCATGCCCGCGACAAGCGTGGGCATGGCGTGTGGGATAGGAGGCGATCAGCCCGCGTAAGGCGGCTTGTCGAGGCCCTTGGGCGAGGCGGTGAAGATCTCGACGCCCGTCTCGGTCACGCCGACCGAATGCTCGAACTGGGCGGACAGCGAGCGGTCCTTGGTGACGGCGGTCCAGCCGTCGGACAGCACCTTCACGCGCCAGTCGCCGGCATTGATCATCGGCTCGACCGTGAAGAACATGCCGGCGCGCAGCTTCATGCCGTCGCCCGCCTTGCCATAGTGAAGCACCGACGGGGAGTCATGGAACACGCGGCCGAGCCCGTGGCCGCAGAAATCGCGCACGACGGAGAAGCGCTGCGCTTCGGCGTGCTTCTGGATGGCGTGCCCGATGTCGCCCAGCGTGGCGCCCGGCCTGATGGCCGCGAGGCCCAGCATCATCGCCTCGTACGTCGTGTCGACGAGCTTGCGCGCCTTCACGCCCACCTCGCCGACCAGGAACATGCGGCTGGTGTCGCCGTGCCACCCGTCGAGGATCGTCGTCACGTCGAGGTTGAGGATGTCGCCGTCCTCCAGCACCTTGTCGCCCGGAATGCCGTGGCACACGACATGGTTGACCGACGTGCAGATGGACTTGGGGAAACCCTTGTAGCCGAGCGGGGCCGGGATGGCGCCGCCGGCCACGATGAAGTCGTGGCACAGCCGGTCGAGTTCGCCGGTCGTGATGCCGGGCTTCACGAACGGCACGATGTAGTCGAGCGTTTCGGCCGCAAGGCGGCCGGCGCGACGCATGCCCTCGAAATCGGCGGGGCCGTGGAACTTGACGGCCCGCCCGTCGGAATCGATCAGGGGCTCGTCCAAAATCAGGTCTTTCATGGGGGCAATCTAGTCTTTCGCGGCCAAATCTTCCAGTGCCGGGGCTAGCCGGGCCGCGGCAAAAACGTCCCCGCCGGCGACATAGGCGCCCGCCGCCCCGGGATCGTCGGCAAGGATCGCGAGCGCATGGACCATCTCGAGCGCTTCGACCGCCAGCCCCCGCCCGCGCAGCGCCTGGGCGAGGCCCGCGAGCGTGGCGTCGGCGACGGCGACCGGCTCGACCGGGATCGGCCGGTCGGGGGAGACGGGCTCGTCGACCGCGCCGTCGTAGCGCCGCCGGCAGTAGTCGGCGTCGCGCGAATGGACCGACCGGCAGCGGTTGGGGCGCAGCGCATAGATGGCGCACCCGCCTTCGTCGACGAACGGGCAGGGCGTGCGCGCGGCCTTCCGGGCACCGGGATCTTTCCCGACGATTGCGGGAATGGACGTGCGCAGGCGTGCCGCAAGCGGGGTGCCCGCGATGTGCACGTGGATCGCCAGAGCTTCGGCCGCCAGCACCGTGACGTGCTGGTGGCAGCACCAGTTGCATCCCTGCTTGCAGGCGACGGGGCCCAGAGCTTCGATGTCGGCGCGCAGGTTGGCCATCGCGCGGTCGAAGATCTCGTGCGAGGCGCGGGCGGCGGCCGCCACGGTTCCGGGCGTCGTCCCGGCGGAAAGCGCGTCTTCGGCTCGAAAGCGCGTGGCGAGAAGGGCGGGATGCATGGGCGGTCGAGGATAGCATGTCTTTGCGGGGCCGGGTCGAAGGCCCTATCCTTGTGTCCATGACCGATTCCGCCCCCACTGCCTGCATCCTCGTCATCGGCAACGAGATCCTGTCCGGCCGCACGAAGGACACCAATTCGGGCTGGCTCGCCGAACGGCTGACCGCGATGGGCATCCGCCTGCGCGAGATCCGCGTGATCCCCGACGTGGAAGAAACCATCGTCGCCGTCGTCAACGAGACGCGCGCCAAGTACACGTACGTGTTCACGAGCGGCGGCATCGGGCCGACGCACGACGACATCACGGCCGAATGCATCGCCAAGGCCTTCGGCGTGCCTTGGGAGATCAACCCGGAAGCGCGCGCCATCCTGCGCTCGAACTACAAGTCGGACGACGAGCTGACGCCGGCCCGCCTGCGCATGGCCACGCTGCCGCGCGGGGCCGAGATGATCCCCAACCCGATCAGCAAGGCGCCGGGCTTCCGCACCGGCAACGTCTACACGATGGCCGGCGTGCCGCGCATCCTGCAGGCGATGTTCGAGGGGATCGCGAGCCATCTCAAAGGGGGCCCCGTGCTGATCTCGCACTCGGTCACCGGCAACATGGCCGAAGGGCTCATCGGGGACGCGCTGGGGGAGATCCAGGCGCGCAACCCCGACCTCGAGATCGGCTCCTATCCCGGCCAGCGGCCCGACGGCACGTTCCGCAACGCCGTCGTCATCCGCGGCCTCGACCGCGCGCGATTAGCCGCCGTGGCGGCGGAAGTCGCGGCGCTGATCCGCTCGACGGGCGGCGAAGCGACCGACGAACCGCCGCCGGCGTAGAGGCGTCATGTGCCCGCTTGGCGGAATTGGTAGACGCACGGGACTTAAAATCCCGGGCCTTCGGGCGTGCCGGTTCGATTCCGGCAGCGGGCACCACATGACTTGTATGGGCGGGGCGTGAACATGCCCTACGTGCCCATGCTCAGCGAAGTCGCCTACGACTACCGCCCGCCGGATTCCGGCTGCATGGTCTATGCGGCCGACACGCCGTGGGGGCGGCTGGAGATCGAGGTGACGGTCACCGACCGCGGCATCTACGCGCTCGAAGTGTTCCACACAGCCGACCGCGCCGAGCGCGCTCCGTTCCGCCCGTCGCTCGAAGACGCCTATCACTGGACGACGCTGCATCCCGAACAAGCCGCCCTGTTCGCCGCGACGGTGGCGGCGCGCTATCTCGAAGAACGCGCGGCGGGCGAGGCGGCGATGGACGGGGCACAGTTGCAGCGGTTGCTGGCGGATCTGCTGAAGCGGTAGCCACCCTCACCCTAGCCCTCTCCCGTCTACGGGAGAGGGGATGCACCGGCCGAGTTCCCTCTCCCGCTTGCGGGAGAGGGGTAGGGTGAGGGATGCCATACATTCGTAAGTAGTAATTTTAACCGACATTTCACGACTTCCGTCTAACGTTCGACCATTCGCGCAATCGAACGAGCGGGCAGGAGAGCGGGCATGTCGATCAGGAAGAGCTTCGTCATCACCAACGCGGTCACGGCGGGCCTGATGGCGCTGCTGGTCGGCGTGTGGGTCATGGTCACGCTGTCGCAGGACGCCGTGCAGGGGGCGACCGAGGCGCGTTACCGCTCGTATCTGCTGGCCGACGAATTGCGGCAGAGCTCGGACGATCTCACGCGCCTTGCGCGCACCTATGTCGTGTCGGGCGATGCTTCCTACGAGCAGCAGTACAACGACGTGCTCGACATCCGCAACGGCAAGAAGCCGCGTCCGCTCGACTATAACCGCATCTATTGGGACTTCATGGCCGTGGGCAAGAAGCCGCGCGGCGACGGCGAGACGGTGCCGCTGCAGACGCTGATGAAGCAGGCCGGCTTCACCGACCAGGAGTTCGACCGCCTCAGGCAGGCGCAGGCGAATTCCGACGGGCTCGTGAAGCTCGAGGTTGTCGCGATGAACGCGGTCAAGGGCCTGTTCGAGGACGCCACCGGCAAGTTCACGGTGCGCAAGGATCCGGATTTCGAACTGGCGCGCAAGCTGATGCATTCGAAGGAGTACCACCAGTTCAAGGCCGAGATCATGGCGCCGGTGGACGAGTTCCTCGCCCTGCTCGACACCCGCACGGCCGCCGCCGTCGCCGGCGCCCACCAGCGCGTGAAGTTCTGGCAAGGGCTGTTCGCGGTGCTGTTCGTGCTGCTGGCTGCCAGCATCGGCGCCACGACGGTGCTGCTCTATCGCCGCTGCATCGTTCCGCTGGGCGGCCTGACGGCCGTGCTGACGAAGCTGGCCGGCGGGCAGAACGACGTCGGGATCCCGGAATCCGCCCGCGCCGACGAGATCGGCGGCATGGCGCGTTCGATCGAGGTGTTGCGCGACCATGCGGTCGAAGCGGCCGCTGCCGCCGCCGCGCAGGCGGCGGAAGATGCCGGAAAGGAAAAGCGGCGTGCCGCGGTCGAAGCGCACATCAAGGGGTTCGATGCGTCGGTCGGCAGCACGCTGGGCATCCTGTCGACGGCGGCGAAAGACCTGCAGACCACCTCGCGCACGCTGTCGTCGGCCGCCGAGCAGGCCGACCGTCAGGCCGACGCGATGTCGGCTGCGTCGCAGAACGCGTCGAGCAACGTGCAGACGGTCGCCTCGGCGGCCGAGGAGCTTTCCGCCTCGATCTCCGAGATCAGCCGGCGCGTAATCGAGTCCGCGCGCATCGCCGGCGAGGCGGTGTCGGAAGCCACGCAGACCAACGAAAAGGTCAAGGCGCTGGCCGACGCCGCCCAGCAGATCGGCGACGTGGTCAAGCTCATCAACGACATCGCCGGGCAGACGAACCTGCTGGCCCTCAACGCCACGATCGAGGCGGCGCGTGCGGGCGAGGCGGGCAAGGGCTTCGCGGTGGTGGCGTCCGAGGTGAAGAGCCTCGCCAACCAGACGGCCAAGGCGACCGAGGACATCGCCAAACAGGTCAAGGCGATCCAGAGCGCCACGTCGGATTCCGCCGACGCGATCAGCGGCATCACCGGCACCATCGGCAAGATCAACGAGATCGCCACGTCGATCGCCTCGGCGGTCGAGGAGCAGGGGGCCGCGACCAACGAGATCGCCCGCAACGTTCAGCTTGCCGCCGCAGGCACGACCGAGGTGTCGAACAACATCGCCAGCGTCATGCAGGCCGCGCGCGCGGCGGGTGCGGCCGCCGGCCAGGTGCTGTCGGCCGCCGACGGTGTGGCGAGCCAAGGCACGCGCCTGAAGACCGACGTCGAGCAGTTCCTTACGCGGATCCGTGCTGCGTGAGCGGACTCTCGTTCTCCACCGTCATGCCCGCGACGAGCGCGGGCATGACGGTTTGTGATCCACGCCCGGCGTAGGCTGATTTTCTTGACAATCAAATGAATAAATATATATCCATAACAGCCGGAAGGTGTGCTGTTTGACAAGTGAATACGGTTCGGATGCCCGGTAACCTGGAAAGTCAGGACAGGTTACAAGCAAGCGAAATCAACGCTCTAAACAGGTTACCGTAACCTGTCGTAACCTGATGATTTACGGAACGTGGCGGCCGCTGAGGTCGTATTCGTCGGCGTTGGTGATCTTCACCTTGACGATGTCGCCGACCGTCAGCGGCTTGGCCGACTTCACCTGCACCAGCCCGTCGATCTCGGGGGCGTCGGCCTTCGAGCGGCCGATGGCGCCCTTGGGGCCGGCCTCGTCGATCAGCACGTCGATCGTCGTGCCGACCTTCTTCTTGAGCCGCCGGGCGCTGATGACCTGCTGGGCGGCCATGAAGCGGTGCCAGCGTTCTTCCTTCACTTCTTCGGGAACCGCACCGGGAAGGTCGTTGGCGGCGGCACCCTTGACCGGCTCGTACTTGAAGCAGCCCACGCGGTCGAGCTCGGCTTCTTCCAGCCAGTCGATCAGCAGCTCGAAATCCTCGTCGGTCTCGCCGGGGAAGCCCACGATGAAGGTCGAGCGCACGGTCATGTCGGGCACCTGCTTGCGCCAAGACTGGATGCGCTCGAGCACGCGGTCCTGGTCGGCCGGGCGGCGCATCGCCTTCAGCACCTCGGGCGAGGCGTGCTGGAACGGGATGTCGAGATAGGGAAGGATCTTGCCCGCCGCCATCAGCGGGATCACCTGATCGACGTGCGGGTACGGATAGACATAGTGCAGGCGCACCCACACGCCGAGTTCGCCAAGTGCGGCGGCAAGGTCGGTCATGTGCGCGCGCACCTTGCGCTTGCGCCACGGGCTTTCGGCGTGGCGGATGTCCACGCCGTAGGCCGACGTGTCCTGGCTGATGACGAGGAGTTCGCGCACGCCGGCAAGGGCGAGGCGCTCGGCCTCGACCATCACGTCGCCGGCGGGCCGGCTCACGAGCTTGCCGCGCATCGACGGGATGATGCAGAAGCTGCACGAGTGATTGCAGCCTTCCGAGATCTTCAGATAGGCGTAGTGGCGCGGCGTGAGCTTGATGCCCTGCGCGGGCACCAGGTCGACGAACGGGTCGTGGCGCGGTGGCACGACATCGTGGACAGCCTTTACCACCGACTCGTACTGCTGCGGGCCGGTGATCGACAGCACCTTGGGGTGCGTCTTGCGGATGAGGTCGCTTTCCGCGCCCAGGCAGCCGGTGACGATGACCTTGCCGTTCTCGGCGAGCGCTTCGCCGATCGCGTCGAGCGATTCCTGGCGCGCGCTGTCGAGGAAGCCGCAGGTGTTGACGATGACCGCGTCGGCCCCTTCGTAGGTCGGGGCGATCTCGTAGCCTTCGGCGCG
>JBIKWI010000216.1:0-5142 GCA_044356395.1 Tagaea sp.
TGGGGGGGGGCGGGCCCCCGCGCCCGGGGGTCGTGCGGGGCGGGGCCCCCCCGCGACTCGCTCTAGGTTTGCCCCGATGGATACGCTCCGCGAACCTTTCGCCGGCTGGCTTGCCGCGCGCGGCTGGCGCCTGCGAGCACACCAGGCGGCGCTGCTTGGCCTTGCCGGGCAGGGGGGCTCGGGCCTGCTCGTGGCGCCGACGGGGGCGGGCAAGACGCTGGCGGGCTTCCTGCCCAGCCTCGTCGATCTCGTGCGCGACCCGAAGCCGGGGCTGCACACGCTCTATGTCTCGCCGCTGAAGGCGCTGGCGGTCGACGTCCACCGCAACGTCGAGGTGCCGATCGCCGAGATGGACCTCGCCATCCGCGCCGAGACGCGCACCGGCGACACGCCGTCGGCCAAGCGCGTGCGCCAGCGCAAGTCGCCGCCGCACATCCTGATGACGACGCCGGAATCGCTGGCGCTGATGTTGTCGTATCCCGACGCCGACGCGTTCTTCGGAGGCCTCGCGTGCCTGATCGTCGACGAGGTGCACGCCCTTGCCGGCACCAAGCGCGGCGACCTGCTCGCGCTATGCCTTGCAAGGCTCGGTTCGCTTGCCCCTGCCGCAAGGCGCGTCGGGCTGTCGGCGACCGTCGCCGACCCGCCGGCCCTCGCGCGCTGGATCGGTGCCGGTCAGGCGCAGATGCCCGCGATCGTCGAGGGCGAGCGGGGTGCGGCGGCGGACATCTCGATCCTGGTGCCCGCCGCGCGCATCCCGTGGTCGGGGCACATGGCGGTGCATGCGCTGCCCGAGGTCTACATGGCGCTCAAGGCCGCGCGCAGCGCCATCGTGTTCGTCAACACGCGCGCGCAGGCCGAGATCTGCTTTCGCGAATTGTGGAAGCTCAACGACGACAATCTGGAAATCGCCCTCCATCACGGCAGCCTTGCGCCCGAACAGCGGCGCAAGGTGGAAGCCGCGATGGCGGCGGGAAAGCTGCGCGCGGTCGTCGCCACCTCGTCGCTGGATCTGGGCATCGACTGGGGCGACGTCGATCTGGTCGTGCAGATCGGCTCGCCCAAGGGGGCGGCGCGCCTGATCCAGCGCACCGGCCGCGCCAACCACCGGCTCGACCAGGCATCGCGCGCGTTGCTGGTCCCCGGCAACCGGTTCGAGGTGCTGGAATGCCGGGCCGCCCTCGACGCGGTCGCCGCACGCGAGATCGATGCGCCGGCAAGCCCGCCCGGCGGGCTCGACGTGCTCGCCCAGCACCTGCTGGGCAGTGCATGCGCGGCCCCGTTCGATGCCGACGCGATGTACGCCGAAGTGCGTGCCTGCGTGCCCTATGCGGACCTGCCGCGCGCGACGTTCGATGCCGTGCTCGATTTCGTGGCGACCGGCGGCTACGCGCTGAAGGCCTACGAGCGCTACCGCCGCCTCGTACAGGGCGAGGACGGCAGATGGGGTGTGGCCACGCCGCTTGCCGTGCGCCAGTACCGGATGAACGTGGGCACGATCGTCGAGGAGCCGATGCTGCAGGTCGCCTTCCGGCGCGGCAGGCGGCTGGGCTCGGTCGAGGAATATTTCGTGATGGGCCTCGAGCCCGGCGACACGTTCGCCTTCGCCGGACAGACGCTGCGCTATGAAGGCATGCGCGAGACGACGGTGGAGGTCACGCGCGCCACCGGCGACGAGGCGAAGGTGCCCGCCTATGCCGGCGGGCGCATGCCCTTCACGAGCGAGGTGGCGCTGCGCGTGCGCGGCCTGCTCGAGGATCCCGGCACGTGGGATGCGTTCCCGGCGGACGTGCGCGACTGGCTGAAGTTGCAGCGGCGCAAGTCCGAGCTGCCGCGGCGCGACGGGCTGCTGGTCGAGACCTTCCCGCATCGCGGGCGCTGGTTCCTCGTCGCCTACTGCTTTGCCGGGCGCAACGCGCACCAGACGCTGGGCATGCTGCTGACAAGGCGCATGACGCGCGCGGGCCTGAGGCCCATCGGCTTCGTGGCGTCGGACTATTCGATCGCGGTCTGGTCGGTGAAGCCGCCCGTGCAGATCGCCGAACTCTTCGACGAGGACATGCTGGGCGACGATCTGGAGGCGTGGCTCGCCGACAGCTCGATGCTGAAGCGCTGCTTTCGCAACGTGGCCGTGATCGCGGGCCTGATCGAGCGGCGCCATCCCGGGCAGGAGAAGACCGGGCGGCAGGTGACGTTCTCCTCCGACCTGATCTACGACGTGCTGCGCCGGCACCAGCCCGACCACGTGCTGCTGGCCGCCACGCGCGCGGACGCGGCTTCGGGCCTCGTCGACCTCGCGCGGCTTGGCGCCATGCTGAAGCGCGCGCGCGGGCGCTTCTCCCATCGCCGGCTGAAGCGCGTCTCGCCGCTGGCCGTGCCCGTGCTGCTGGAAGTCGGCCGGGAATCGGTCTATGGCGCGCAGGTCGACGACCTGCTCGCCGACGCGGCCGCCGCCGAAGCGCTGATCGCCGAGGCGACCGCCGAAGACGACGAACGCCAGCCGAGCCTGCTATAGAAAGTTCCCATGCACGCGCGCATCACGCTCGAGGACACCGCCCTGTTCGCCGACCCGGCGGGTGCCCTGTTCTGGCCCGCACGGCGCACGCTGGTCGTCGCCGACCTGCATCTGGAAAAGGGATCTGCCTATGCGTCCAAGGGCGTGCCGCTGCCGCCGTGGGATACGCGCGCCACGCTGCTGAAGCTGCAAAGCCTCGTCCGCAAGTACACACCCGAGCGCGTCGTTTGCCTGGGCGATTCGTTCCACGACCGGCGTGCCGGCGAACGGATCGCCCCGGCCGACGCCGAGTTCCTGGCCCGGCTCGTGAAGGCGCAGGAATGGGTCTGGGTCGTGGGCAATCACGATCCGGAGATCCCGGCGGGCATGGGCGGGACGGTCGCCGCCGAGATCGTCGAGGAGAAACTGGCGCTGCGCCACGAACCGGCCGCCGACGGAACGCTGGCGTTCGGCGAGATCGTCGGCCATTTCCACCCCAAGGCCGCGGTATCCACTGCCGCCGGCCGCGTGACGGCACCCTGCTTCTTTCTCGACGGGCGGCGCATGGTGATGCCGGCCTTCGGCGCTTATGCGGGCGGGCTCGACGTGCTGGACCCGGCCATATCGCGGCTTTTCGGGCGGGTCCGCGTGCGGGCCCTGCTGCTGGGGCCCGACAGGCTGCATCTTTTCCCGGGAAACAGGCTCGAACCGGTTGCCGGCGGCCTCCGGCGCCTGTAGTGATCCGGCCCCGAATGTCTTGCGTATCAACACCATGGCCTTAGCACCCCTGATCGTCTGGTTCCGCCAGGACCTGCGCCTTGTCGACAATCCGGCCCTCGCCGCGGCCGCGGACGGCGGCCGTCCGGTCATTCCGGTCTATATTTTCGACGAGGCGGGCGAGGGGAACTGGGCGCCGGGCGGCGCCTCGTGCTGGTGGCTGCACCATTCGCTGGCGAGCCTCGCCAAGGACCTTGCCGCGCGCGGCAATCGGCTGATCCTGCGCCGGGGACCGAGTGCGGCCGTGCTCGATGCGCTGATCGCCGAGACCGGGGCTGCGGGCGTCCATTGGAACCGGCGCTACGAGCCGGCGCCGATCGCGCGCGACGCGACCATCAAGAAGTCGCTCGAAGGCCGCGGTCTGGTCGCCAAGAGTTTCAACGCGAGCCTGCTGTTCGAGCCGTGGACGATCCGCAACAAGGCGGGCGAGCCCTATCGGGTGTTCACGCAGTTCTGGAAGACGTGCCTTGCCGGCGACGAACCGCCGCTGCCGGCGAAAGCGCCTTCGAAGCTTGCCGCCCCGGCCACGTGGCCGAAATCCGACGCGCTCGACGGATGGAAGCTGCTGCCGACGAAGCCCGACTGGGCGGCGGGATTCCGCGAAACCTGGACGCCCGGCGAAGCCGGTGCCAACGCCAGGCTCGACCGCTTCCTCGACGGTGCGGTCGAAGGCTACAAGACCGACCGCAACCGGCCGGACCTCGAAGCCACGTCGCGGCTGTCGGCGCACCTGCATTTCGGCGAGATCGGCCCGCGCCAGTGCTTCCATGCCGCGCGCGCACGCGCGGGCGGCACGATCGGCGCCGAGCATTTCCTGTCGGAACTGGGCTGGCGCGAGTTCAGCCACCATCTGCTCTACCAGCGTCCGGACCTGCCCGAGCAGGCGCTGCGCGAGGACTTCCGCAGTTTCCCGTGGAAGGACGACGCGACGAAGCTCGCCGCCTGGCAGAAGGGAAACACCGGCTACCCGATCGTCGATGCCGGCATGCGCGAGCTGTGGCACACCGGCTGGATGCACAACCGCGTGCGCATGATCGTCGCCTCGTTCCTGGTCAAGCACCTGCTGCTGCCCTGGCAGCGCGGGCAGGAATGGTTCTGGGACACGCTGGTCGACGCCGACCTCGCCAACAACGCGGCGAGCTGGCAGTGGGTCGCGGGCTGCGGGGCGGATGCCGCCCCCTATTTCCGGATCTTCAATCCGATCCTGCAGGGTGCCAAGTTCGATCCCGAGGGGGCGTATACGCGCCGCTGGGTTCCCGAGCTCGCCGGGCTTCCGACCGAACACCTGTTCGCCCCGTGGGAAGCGCCCGACATGGTGCTGCGGGCCGCCGGCGTGACGCTCGGCAAGACCTATCCAAGACCGCTCGTCGATCATGGCGAGGCGCGCGGTCGCGCCCTTGCCGCCTTCCAGTCCCTGCGCGAGGCCGCCTGAAAATGAAACCAATGGATATCGCGGTCGTCGGCTCGGGCGTGTCGGGTCTGGGTGCGGCATGGCTGCTGAACAAGCGCCACAACGTGACGCTCTACGAGAAGCAGGACCGCTACGGCGGCCACTCGAACACCGTCGTGGTCCGGGCGAACGGCCCGCGCGGCGCCACGCGCGAGCTTCCCGTCGATACCGGCTTCATCGTCTACAACGACGCCACCTATCCGAACCTCATCGCGCTGTTCGAGCATTTGGGCATCGCCAACGAGACCTCGAACATGTCGTTCTCGGCGTCGATCGACCGGGGCCGGGTCGAATACTCGGGCGGTTCGTGGCGCGGGCTGTTCGCGCAGAAGCGCAATCTCGTGCGCCTCGACCACTGGCGCATGCTGGGCGACTGCATGCGCTTCTTCCGCGACGCGCGCACGCTGTGCAAGGCCGAGGA
>JBIKWI010000032.1:0-24064 GCA_044356395.1 Tagaea sp.
GCGCGCGGCCGTGGCGCTTGCGCCCGAGCGCATGGTGTGGGGATCGAACTGGCCGCATGTGTCGAAGCTTGGCGATCCGCCCGACGACGCGGACCAGCTCGACACGCTGCTGCACTGGGTCGACGACGACATGGTGCGCCGCCGCATCCTCGTCGACAATCCGGCGACACTCTACGGCTTCGCGCGTACTTAGGGCCGAATTCCGCCCCGCGAATCGCGATTCCTGATACAATCGGAGCTGCCCTTCCGGGAGCGCGGACCCGCGCCGACGAGATCGGTCGCCGATCGGATATCTCCCCATGCGCGTACGCGACGACTACCGGACGCTGTCGGGCAAGGACAAGGCCTCGATCCTGCTGCTGTCGCTGGGCGAGCAGGTCGCGACCAAGCTGTTCGCGCTGATGAGCGACGAGGAGATCAAGGAGATCTCCCAGTCGATGGCCGGGCTGGGCAACGTCAATTCCTCGATCATCGAACGCCTGATCATCGAGTTCGCCGACCAGATCTCGGCGACCGGTTCGCTGGTCGGCTCGTTCGACTCGACCGAGCGGCTGCTCGGCAAGATCCTCGACAAGAACCGGCTGTCCGGCATCATGGACGACATCCGCGGCCCCGCCGGCCGCACGATGTGGGACAAGCTGGGCAACGTCAACGAGGCGGTGCTCGCCAACTACCTCAAGAACGAATATCCGCAGACGGTCGCGGTCGTGCTCTCGAAGATCCGCTCCGACCACGGGGCACGCGTCATGGGCACGCTGCCGGAAGCCTTCGCGATGGAAGTCGTCATGCGCATGCTGCGCATGGAGACCGTGCAGAAAGAGGTTCTCGACGATCTCGAGCGCGTGCTGCGCAACGAGTTCATGTCGAACCTCGCCAAGACCAGCCGCAAGGACAACCACGAACTGATGGCGGAAATCTTCAATTCGCTCGACCGCCAGACCGAAGGCCGCTTCACGACGGCGCTGGAAGAGCGCAACCGCGACAGTGCGGAAAAGATCAAGGCGCTGATGTTCAAGTTCGAGGATCTGGGCCGCCTCGACCCCGGCGGCGTGCAGACGCTGCTGCGCGCGGTCGACAAGGGCAAGCTCGCCATCGCGATGAAGGGGGCGAACGAACAGGTGCGCGACCTGTTCTTCTCCAACATGTCCGAGCGTGCGGGAAAGATGCTGCGCGAGGAGATCGAGGCACTGGGCCCGGTGCGCGGCAAGGACGTCAACGAGGCGCAGACGGCGATGGTCAACGTCGCCAAGGAACTCGCCGCCAAGGACGAGATCGTGCTGTCGAAGGGCGGGGCCGGCGGCGAGGACGATCTGATCTACTGACCGGTCCCCGCCTTCCCGCCCGCGATCGTCTTTCAGGCCGCGACGCGACGCCCGGTCTGCGTGTTGGCTTCCGTGCCCTCGATCGTGCCCGCGACATAGAGATGCCCGTCGACGTCGTGACGCGCGACATGGCCGGCCGCGAAGCGGGCGATCCCGTCGCGCGCAAGACCGATGTCCGCCAGCGAGCGGTCGTCCAGACGCTCGAGGGCTTCGATAACCATCTGGCGCTCGTACCAGCCGCGATAGAGGGCCCCCAGGCGGCCGATACCGCGCGAAACCGCGACGATCAGGTCGGCGATGTCGGCGCCGATGCGCGCGGCGCGGTAATGGCGGGCGGCCATTTCCATGTCGAAGGCCGTGAGGGTGGCGGGGATGCGGGACGGGTCGATGCGGGACATCGGAGAGCCTCGTTGTTCGGGCGGCGGGCCGCCGATCGGCCCGTCGCGCTGTGATGCGGTATAAAAATGTACGAGTGAAATCCGTATGTTGGCGCCGTTAATGTTGCGATGCAGCAATGCATTTTTAGCAGGGTTTCAAGCGTGCAGCGTGCATAAACCCGCGCCAGCGTCCCCGGATACCCGGAAACCCAAGCGGCATATGCGCAATTTCACGATTGTCGCAGGGGCCCGGGCAGAGCACCTGCCCAAGATCGGGGCGCGCGACGCGCGTCGCGCTTGTTATTTGAGTTGAGTAAGTAAAAATTAATCAAGATAAACAATTGTCATCTACGAGCCGACTTCCCCCGGGGTCCGCCGGGCAACAGGCAGGGTGCCCCTTTTGAAGCTATCCACCGGGACTCGTTCCGTCACTCTCTGGTCCGATCTCAGCGATTCACGTCGCGGCTTGCGCGCCGTCGCCGTCGCGGCGGCGATGACGGTCCTGGTGGCGGTCGCGGGACTGGTCGCGTCGGTCTATATCAGCCATTGGCGAACGACCGAAACGCGTCTGGTGGAAGAGGAGCGGAATATCGTCGCACTCGGCCGCTACGTGACCGGGCAGTACGAGAGCCTGGAGCGTGCCCTCGACACGATCGAAGACCTGATCGACAGGCGCGATCCGGCGACCATGGATGTCGACGCGCTTTCGGCGATCAAGGCACGCGTCGACAGGCAGTTTTCCGCGGCCGGCATCGAGATCAATATCTGGCGACCGGATGGCCGTCTCGCGACGATGGCTTCGGGCCCGAGCATCGCGGACCGCGAGGCCTTCACGGCGCATTCAGGCCCGGCGGGCGACGCCGATCCGCGGAAGGTCGCGAGGACCGGATCGATGATCGCCGTTTCGAACGAGGGCCGGACGCGCGATTTCCGGCTGCTGCCGATCTCGCGCGCGTACCGCAGTTCCGACGGACAGATCCGCGCGATCCTGACGGCGACCATACCCGAGGAAAGCTTCGTCGAGTTGTTCGACATCCTGCGCCACCACCCGACCGACACGATCTTCCTTTTCCGCAACGACCGCGTCGGCCTCGTCCGGGCCCCGTTCGATGCCCGGTTTTCCGAGCAGTCCCTTCCCAACGCCCTCGTGTTCCAGAACTATCCGCGACAGGCGACGGGACGCTTCGAAGGGCCGGCCGCGACCGACGGCATCCGGCGGATCGGCGTCCATTACGGGCTTGCCCCGCTCCCGCTGGTGCTGGGCATTTCGTTCGAATCGGCGACGATTTCCTGGCAGTCGATCAGGCCGCACGCGCCGTTCATCGCGCTCGGCTTCCTCGCCCTCGTCGCGGCGAGCGGCTTTGCCCTTCTGGCCTACGTCACGATCCGCAAGGCCGCAGAACGCGCGCAGCGCCTGCGGGCCGTGCTCGCCAGCGCCCATGACGGGATCATCACGCTCGACGAGACCATGCACATCACCGCCGTGAACCGCGCGGCGGAGGGCATCTTCGGCGCGCGCGAGAGCGACCTCGCCGGCGGCCCGCTCGACCCGCTGCTGCCGGCTGCGATACGCGAGCGCCACGCCGGCCTGATGCGCGACATGGCGCAGGCACCCGACGTCTCGCGCGCGATGAGCAACTGGCGCGCGGTCAAGGGCCTGCACGCGTCGGGCCGCGAGTTTCCGGCGATGGTCTCGATCTCGAAGGTCACGGTGCTCGGGTCGCCGATGTACCTTGCCGTCGTGCGCGACATGACCGACATCCTCGCGAACGAGGAGCAGTTGGCCCGGGTGGCGAGCGAACAGGAGCGGCTGCGCGAACTCGCCGAACAGGCGAACGCGGCCAAGTCGAAGTTCCTCGCCACGATGAGCCACGAATTGCGCACGCCGCTCAACGCGATCATCGGCTTCTCCGAATCGATCGAGATGGGCATCGCGGGCGCGGCCGATTCGTCGCGCTACCGCGAATATATCGGGCTGATCCTGAGCAGCGGCCGGCACCTGCTGTCGCTGATCAACGACATCCTCGACCTCAGCCGCATCCACGGCGGTGCCGCCCTGCGCGACATCCAGCCCGTCGACCTCGGCGCCGCGATGATCGAGGCCTCGCAGGTCCTGCGCGCGCGCATCGAGGCCAAGAAGATCGAGATTGTCGAGCATCTGGACGCGGACGTGGCGTTCGCGACCGACCCGCGCGCGATGCTGCAGGTGCTGATCAACCTCATCGGCAACGCCGTGAAGTTCTCGCCCAAGGGCGGGAAGATCACGCTGCGCGCGGCGCGCGAGGACGGCGGCGGCAGCATGCTCGAAGTGCGCGACGAAGGCCCCGGCATTCCGCCGGATGTCATGCGCCGCATCGGCGAGCCGTTCGTGCAGGTACGCGGCAATCTGGTGAGCGACAACGAGGGAACGGGCCTCGGCCTCGCCATCACCATGGAGCTTCTCAAGCTGATGGGCGGACGGCTGACGCTGCGCAACGTCGTGCCGACCGGCCTGCAGGCGCGGATCGACTTCGACCCGCCCGCCGCCTGAGCGGGCGGGCCGGCGACGGTCAGCGGCGCCGGCGCATCAGCTCGGCGAGCATCGCATCGCTTGTCGCGACGAGCCGCGCACCGGCCGAATAGGCGCGCTGCGCCACCAGCGTGTTCACGAGTTCGCTGCCCAGATCGACATTCGAGGCTTCCGCGGAATTCGTCGCGAGCGCGCCGCGCGCGGCCGCCGACAGCGTGGCGTCGCCCGAGCCGGAACCGGCGGCGAACGTCTCGCCGCCCCGCGCCGTCAGGCCGCCGGCATTCGCGAAGTCCGCGCGCACGACCTGATACGTCGCCACGCGCCGCCCGTCGGAATAGGCCGTGTAGACCTGCCCGTTCGCGTCGATGCCCGCACCCGCGAAGCGCGCTGCGGCACTGCCGTCGGCGGCAGCCTGCGAGATCGAGATCGACGCCGCGCCGAACGACGTCATGCCGCCGGGCGCACCCAGCAGCGACGGCGCCCCCGCCGCCGGGGCCGGGGCGCCGAACTCGACCGCGACGGTCTGCAAGGGTGCCGGCGACGCGGCGGGTGCGGCATAGCCCAGCGTCACGCGGCCGCCCGCGACGGCGGCCGACAGCGTGGCGGGATCGGTCGACTGCACGCCGACCGCCACGGGCAGGCCCGCATCCACGCCGGCCGACGTACCGAACGAGAAATCGAGGGCGAGGCTTTCCGCCCCGTTGGCCGAACCGGTGCGCGCGGTCAGCACCGCGCGCCATTGCGGCACGGTGCCCGCCGCCGACGCCGGGATCGCGAGCGTGCCGGTCGCAGGCCCCGCCGGCACGCCGGGCAATGTACCTCCGGCGGTGGTGCGGTTGTGCCAGACGATGTCGAAGCTGCGCGAAATGCCCTGCGCGTCCACGATGGCGATCGACCCGCCGTTGACGACCGTGCCCGGCGGCGCGTTGGCCGGCAGGTTGGCGGCATAGCGCGCGTTGGACGTGGCGACGGCGGGCACGTCCGACCGGTCGATGCGCACGGGCACCAAGGGCCCCGCCCCGCCGACCGCGCGCGCGTAAAGCACCTGCCCGGCACCGTTGCGCAGGAACCCGTCGCCATCCGGCGAAAAATCGCCGCGCCGCGTATAGAGCGTTTCGCCCGCACCCGACGCCGTCTCGCGCACGGGCAGGAAGCCCGAACCCGTCACCGCGATGGACGTGGCGCTTGCCGATTGCAGGATGGTGCCCTGCACGGCCGCCGTCAGCGCCGGCGTGGCGGACACGCCGCCGCCGGCGCCGTTCTGTCCGACATAGCTCGACAGCCGCGCCTCGACCGCCTTGTAGCCGCCGGTCTGCGCGTTCGCGACATTGCCCGCGCGCTGCGCCACGTTCGCACTGTTGGCGAAGAGCGCGGAGAGGGCCGAGTTGAGGGCGGGCGTGGACATGGTGTCATTTTACCCGAAAGCCGCCGGAACGTCGCAACCGAAGATTTGCGAGGGCGGTGGGAGCCCACTTTGCGCTTGGAACGCCGTGCGATGGGTCTAAGCTTGGCCCCGCATCCCGAAGACGGAGGCCCGACGCAACATGCGCTTTGCCGCGATCGTCGCATTCCTGCTGGCCGCTGCACCTGCCCTGGCGCAGGACCCCGCCCCCGGCCCCGTCGGCCAGCCCACGGGCCCGATGCGCGAGCAGTTGCACTGGGTCCCCTATCCCGCCGCCCCGGCCCCGCGACAGGCGCTTCTGCTGATGCGGGTCTGCCGGCCGCCGGGCGACGGCCCGGCGAAGCTTGCGGTCATCAACCATGGTTCGCCGCCGGTCGCCGACCGCCGCCCGTCGATGGAACCCACGCGCTGCGACCGGGAAGCGACGCGCTGGTTCCTCGAGCGCGGCTTCGTCGTCGCCTATCCGATGCGCCGCGGCTACGGACGGACCGGCGGCAAGTGGGCGGAAAGCTACGGCAAGTGCGAGACGCCCGACTTCCGCGCGGCGGGCCTCACGTCGGCGAACGACGTGCAGGCGGCCCTCGCCTATGCGCAGGCGCTGCCGTTCGTCCGCCGGGACGCCACGGTGGTGGTGGGCCAGTCGGCCGGCGGCTGGGCGACGATGGCGCTCGCCAGCCGCAATCCCAAGAACGTGGCGGCACTGGTCAATTTCGCGGGCGGGCGCGGCGCGCATCGCGACAACCTGCCGAACAACAACTGCCGGCCCGACGCGCTCGTCGAGGCGAGTGCGCGCTTCGGCGCCACGGCGCGCCAGCCGATGCTGTGGGTCTATGCCGGCAACGACACGTTCATCGGCCCGCATATCGCCGGACCGATGCATGCGGCCTTCACGGGGGCCGGCGGCATCGCGCGCTTCGAATCCGTCGAGCGCTACGGCAGCGAGGGCCACAACCTGTTCTTCGGCGACGGCGGCTCGCGGATCTGGGGCCCGATGGTCGAACGCCATCTTGCCGAACGCGGCGTGCGCTAGATGGGCCGCCAGATGGCACGCGCGCTGGCCGCGATCCTGGCGCTCCTGCTGGCGGCGGGTTCTGCCGCGCACGCCCAGAACGACGCGAACAGGTACGTCGTCGCCGAGCGCGGCGAACTGCCGCTGATCCTGTCGGCGCCGCACGGCGGCAACGCGCGGATCCCCGGCGTGGCCGACCGCGTGCGCCCGGAAGGGGCCGCCGCCGCCGAGGCGGCGAAATGGGGCGGCTTCCACGGCGGGGCCGGCGACGTGGGCACGCTCGAACTGGCGCAGGCGGTCGCCGCGCGCGTGAAGGCGCGGCTCGGCCGCGCACCCTATGTGGTGCTGGCCCTGGCGCAGCGGCGCAATGTCGACCTCAACCGGCCCGCACATCTCGCCTACGATCCGCCGGGCGACGGCGGACCGAAGGCGATCTACGACGCCTACCACCGCGCACTGGCGGCCTTCCGCCACGAAGTGACGCAAGGCTTCGGGCGCGGCCTGCTGCTCGACATCCACGGACAGGGCGAGGCGCGCGGCACGGTCTTCCGCGGAACCGTCGACACGCGCGCGGTCGCCCATCTGCTGCACCGGCACGGGCAGGCGGCCCTGTCCGGGCCCGACAGCATCTTCGGCGCGCTCGCGGCGAAGGGCTACGACGTGCACCCGGCGATCGGCTCGATGGCGCGCGAGGACCGGCGCTACAGCGGCGGCTTCATCACCGCGACGTATGGAAGTGCGGGCGGCGGCACGCTCGACGCGATCCAGATCGAGTTCGGCACCGACCTGCGCACCAAGGAACGCCGCCCGCAGACCGCCGAAGACCTCGCCGAAGCGATCGTCCGGTTCCACGGCCGATACCTCGCGGCAGCGGCGCGTTGAGGGCGGACTGGGACATCGGGGAGAGTTCAGCGGGTCTTGGGGTGGAGGTGCAGGGGGCCGATACCCGAAAGATTTCCAGATGAAGGCGAAAGCCGCCCAACCAATGCGCTCACCAAACCCAAGCATGCCAATGTATCTGACTGCATTGAAGCGGGCCATACTCGATCAAGCGCCGTCGGCGACAAACAAAGAGTCGGATGATCATGAAGATTCCAGAACTTCTTGTAGCGCTCCTCTTCGTCGCGCTCTCGGTTGCTCCGACACAAGCTGACGACGGCATTGCGACTGTCGATCCGCGCCGCGAAAGCGGTGGTAATGCACGGGAGTTCAAAAATCGGATATTCCCCGCGAGCGCGACGCCACGCGAGCTTCCCGTCGAACTCGCACCGACGAAGTTCCAGCGGACGATTTCCGAACGCGCGGCGAATGTCCTGCGGGACAATGAAGGGGCGCTATCCATCCTGCTGGTGGATCGGGGACGGATCCTTTTCGAGGGATACAGGGCGCCGGCAACACGCGAGACCGCGCAGCACTCCCAATCCATGAGCAAGAGCCTGACCGCCTACACGATCGGAAACCTGCTGTGCAGCGGCTTGATCAAGAGCCTCGACGATCCGGCACAGAAATACGCAACTTCGCTGACCGGCAGCGTCTATGGCGAAGCAACCATTCGAAATCTCCTGACCATGAGCAGCGGCGCACGACTCTCGTCGTCGTCGGGCAACTCCTACGACGGGCAATTTGTCGATGTTCGCGCCGGCAAGGTATCCGCCTTTTCGGTCATGCAGCGATACGGCGTGCGCGACATACAAGCCGGAACGGAGTTTCGATATCTGGCAAACGACACGATGGCTCTTGCATATGTGGCAGATGCGGCAGGTGGATTCCTGGATGGATTCGAGAAATACATCTGGAATGGTATCGGCGCGGAAGGGGCCGGATATTGGCTGCTGGACAACCAGAACGTGGCCATTGCGAATTCCGGGGTGAGCGCCACTACGCGTGACTGGGCTCGTCTCGGCTTGTTTTCGGTTTCGCAACTCAAGTCCGGCAGCGCGTGCATGCGAAATTTCATGAAGGAGGCCACCTCGCAACAGATTCCGAACACCCTGAAACGGGTGGGGAGGTCTTTCCCCGGCTACGGGTTCCAGACCTGGATTCGGAACAGATCGTATTGGTGGGTCGGATTCGGCGGCCAACGCGTCGGCATCGAGCCGGAAACCGAAAAGGTCATCGTGGTGACAAGCTGGCGTGAAGACTACATGGATAAGATCTACAGGCTCTTTGACGACTGGGTCGCGGACAGATAGTGCGGATCATATTTTTCACTCGAACCGTTCACCCAGCGAAGATCGAAAAATCTGATGGAATTGGCTCGGCGCATTGATCTCGGACGAGACCTAAGCGAATCCACGCGTCGATGGAAGGCCGACTGGAGATTGATGGCGTCGGCTGCCATCGTGCTTCTGGGTGCCGTTGTTGGCGCGACAACTGCGGTGGCGGAATGCGCGCCGATGCAGAGCGCCGGCGCAAAGCTGATTGAACTGCGGGAAGATATTCACTCCGTCACCGGGCAGCTGGCGGGCTTCGATCCGTGCAACCGGTCGGTTGACCTGCGCCTGCCGCCGAATTCGGACAGGCCGCCGCTTGTCATCCTCGTGCATGGCGGCGGCGGCGGGCGCGACAATACCAGTGCGATGGCCGCATTCCATGCCGCTGGCGCTGCAGTGCTTGGATTCGATGCATATGTGATGAACGGATTTGATCGTCCTTGGAGATTCTGGCTTCTCAACATGACCTATGAAGCACGACAGCGGATGATCTATACCGTCGCGCTTTCAGCCTATCGTTGGGCGATCTCAAACGAGCAGATCGATCGTCGGCGCATTCATTTCTATGGCCTTTCCAACGGTGCTGATGTCGTCGCGAATCTTGCCGCGGCGACTGACCCGCAGCACGTGCGTGCGGTGTTTGCCGAGGGACTTGCCGGTGCAGGGCTCGGACTTCCAGACAACTTGCGCGTGCCATTGCGGGCAATCTTCGGCCGGCTCGACAATTTCGCCGGCCGCTCGGCAGATGACTGGCGATGGTTGCGCCGCAACCGGTGCGCCTTGAACACGTCCGAGTTTGTCCAGCCGCCTGGCAACGCCGCCGGTTGCAACGCGCGCGCCGGATCCGGCGGCCTGGCCCAAAGCCCCGGCGACTGGCTAGAGGGACAGCGGCGAAGCGGCGCCGACATCGAGGTGTGGTTCTACGAGCGCGCGGCGCACGGTGTGTTTCTAGGTCCGCTGCACCAGACAACGAATACCTGGGGAGGCGGCCATGTGGGCTTTGTGTCGATCGGCGCAGACGACGATATCCGCGCGCAGCTTCTTGGCGACATCATGAAGATCGTGCTTGCACCGTAACCGGTCGGAAATGGATCCGGGCATGCCACTGCAGTCGGGATGACACGATCAATCCGCACATTTTCGTCGAACTGGGGAAAACGACCCGTACAAGCGGGGCTGAGAGCCGGACGCAGACTGAAGCGATCCTGAAAATCCGGGAAGAAAATGGTGCCGCAGGAGGGAATTGAACCCCCGACCCGCGCATTACGAATGCGCTGCTCTACCCCTGAGCTACTGCGGCACTTGGGGCAATTTCAAAACGCGCGGGAACCTACAGGAGGGATGGGAGCGGTGCAAGTGACAGGGCGTTTGGGGTTTTTTGTTCCTGTAATAAGGTTGTTTTCTTGACAACCGGAGGGCGTCTTGCGATGCTCGCGGCGTTGGTGCGCCGTGCTCTTTGACAAGTGAATATCGCCCTCCGCCTGCGGCCGAAAAGTCGCGCATACGTTCCGGTGCGCGGAAGCACCGGACAGGTTACAGGCTAGCGATTTCAAGAGGATAAACAGGTTACGGTAACCTGTTGTAACCTGATGATTTGCGGTTCTCCGCCCTAGATCGCCCGCGTCTGGCCCATGTCGACCTCGACGAGGGCGCCCTGCATGTAGCTGGCGCGCCTGCCGGCGAGGAACGCAACGACCTCGGCGATTTCCGACGGATCCCCGAAGCGCGGCAGCCTGAGTTCGGCGAGCGCGCGGCGGCGGGCTTCGTCGATGCCGACACCGGCTTCCTTCGCCGCCGCCTCGAGCCGGCCGGTCAGCCGGCCGGTCTCGATATGGCCGGGATTGACCGCGTTGACGCGCACGCCGTCGACAAGGCCGAGCTGTCCCATCGCCTTCGTGAAGTTGAAGAGGGCCGCGTTGACCGAGCCGCCGATCGTGAAGTCGGGCGACGCGGTCTTGCCGCCGGCGCCGATGACGTTGACGATCGCCCCGCCGGCCGCCTTCAGGTGCGGCCAGGCCGCGCGCGTCATCCGCACGCTGCCGTGGAACTTGAGCGCGAAGCCGTCGAGGAAATCGGCATCGGCAAGGTCGGCGAAGGGCCCGCGCTTCGTGGCACCCGCGTTGTTCACCAGCAGGTGGAGTGCCCCGAACTTCGCCACCGTCGCCGCGACGGCGGCGGCCGCGGCACCGGGTTCGCGCAGGTCGGCCCCATGGGCGAGCGTGCCGGGCAAGCGCTTCGCCTGCGCTTCGAGCTGGTCGGCCGAGCGGGCCACCAGCGTCACGTTCATGCCGGCCGAGACCAGCCTTGTCGCGATCGCCAGCCCGATGCCGCGCGAGGCGCCGGTCACCAATGCCGTCCTGCCCTGAAGCCCGTCGTCCATGTCCGTCCGCTCCCTGCCGAAGTGCTGTTTCCCGGACCGGACAATAATGCAAAACTCTTGCGATGCGGATCTGGTTGGCGCTCGGCGCCCTCAACGGGCTGATCGGCGTGGCGATGGGGGCGGCGGCAGCACACGCACTCTCTGCCACGCTGGACGAATCGCAGATCGCCCTCGTGCGCACCGCCTCGCTCTACCAGTGCCTGCATGCGCTGGCACTGATCGGCGTGGAAGCGCTGGGCGAACGGCGGGGCACGCTGCGTCTGGGTTTCGCCGGGCTCTTCTTCGCGGCGGGCTGCGTGGCGTTCAGCGGCGGGCTCTACGCGCGCGTGTTCCTCGACATCGCGGTCGGGCCGCTCGTGCCCGCCGGCGGCATCGCGTTCCTGCTCGGCTGGGCGGCGCTGTTTGTCGCCGCGTTCGGCCGGCGCTAGTTCGGCAGCCCGGAGCCGTCTTCGTCGGCGCGCGATTCGACCTCGGCGCGCATCGGCGGCGTCGGGCCGGCCTGGTGGAAGACCATCCGCCAGCGCCCGCCTTCCCGCGCGAAGCCGTTGGTCGCGACCAGCCAGTCGTCCTTCATCGCCTCGTAGCAGACGACCAGCGCCGTCCGGTCCACGAAATGGACCTCCGGCAGGTGACAGGCGATCGCGGGCGGCTGGCCGCCGAGAATGCGTTCCCAGCTCGCCAGCACGCTGGCGCGCCCGGCCAGCGCCGGCCAGCCCGGATGGATGCAGACCGCCGGCAGGTCGGCGGCCCACAGATCCGACATGGCCGGGAAGTCGCGGTCGGCGAACGCCCGGTAGAACGCCTCGTTGGCGAACAGCACGGCCGGCCGCTCGCGGGCAGGGTCGAAATCGCTCATGGCCGGGTCGCTCCGGGACGGGACCGTCTATCTCTGGCTTGGCCCGATTGCATTCTGCTAAGGTCTTGTGGGAGAACGCGCGTTGAAGGGCAATCTGGCCAGCCGGAGCGGATTTTAGGCGAGGAATGGACGGGGCGGTATCGAAGTCTTTCTGGGCGCCTCCCTCGTTCGCGGAGCGCGGGGCATCGGTGCCGTTCACGACGCCGATCATCGTCGGGGCGCGCGTTCGCGGGCGCCACGAAAGTCTCGAACTGGTGGTTCCCAATCCCTCGGGCGCCAAGGGCAACTATATCCTGCAGTGGAAGAACCTCCCCGACGTGTTCACGCTGACGGTCCATGACCGGGTCCTGCATCGCGCCGTCGGCGAAGCCCTCGCCTCGACGCCCGAAGCCGTCCGCCGCGCCACGCTCAAGACCGCCTCCACCGGCCTCGCCGGCCCCGCCGCCGCCAAGCAGGCCAAGGCGATGCTGAAGGACGAGGAGGATTTCAAGCTCCTGATCAATTTCTCGCTGCTGTCCCAGACCGTGGCGCAGCTCTCCGGGGGCGAGCTGCAGATCACGCTCGCGCACGTGCAGAGCGACACCGGCCGCCAGCAGGCCAAGCTCATCCTCGCGCGCGTCGCGCACAAGGTGAAGCTCGAGGGCAACGAGCTCTACGCGCAGCTCGAGGAATGGTCGGACCTGATCGGTCCGGTCGGCTCGCCCAAGCTGCCGCGCCCGCCGCGCCTGAGGCGCATGCGCACGCGCATCGAGGAGTTCGCCAACTCGATCGGCAGCTGGTCGGAGGTCGACAAGTCCGACGCGAGCCCGCTGGGCGCGCTTGCCAGCCTCGTCGCGCGCGAGACGGCCGCCCTCGCCAGCGAGCATTTCGCCGCCATCGACGCGCATCTCGAGAAGATCGACCAGACGATCCTCAACTGGGAAAAGTCGCGCGCCGAACTCGAACTCAACGTCAGCCGCATCGCGTGGATGCTCGACGGCTGGGACCTGCTCGTGGCGATGTGGGAAGACGCGGTGCTGAAGCCCGCCTTCGACCAGCAGGCGACCGTGCAGGAACTGGCGCGCATCGTGCCGATCGTGCCCGAGGAAGAAGTCACCGGCGTGCGCCGCGACAAGCTGCGCGACATCGGCGTGCAGCGGCGCAAGCTCGTGAAGCCCATGGAAGACTGGGTCTCCGGCTCGATCGACGCCGACCTGCGCACGCGGCTCGAACGCTACAAGGCGAAGGCCGCATGACCGACGTCGGAAAATCCCTCGGCGATCTTTCCCAGCGCCTGTCGCAGATCCCCGAAGCGACGCTCGTCGAGCTCGTCTGGAGCCTCGAGGGCAAGCGGGCCGGCAACCACACCGACAGTACGGCCGTGACGCTGCTGGGCCAATTCCGCCCGCGCCTGCAGCTCGTGCGGCCCGTGCGGCGCATGACCGCCAAGCGGCTGTTCGCGCTGCCGTTCGAGGACATGCTGACCAACGCGCCGCCCACGCAGCCCAAGATCATCGGCAAGATCGCGCGCGCCGTCATCAACCCGGCGTGGGACCTGATGGTCGACAAGCTCGGCCGCACCGAGATCGAGCAGATCGAGAACGAGATCAAGAACGTCGGGCGCGCGCACGCGAGCTGGCTGGCGCTGGGCGAACGGCTGTGGCCGCAATGCGCGCGGGCCCTGCGCGAGATCATCACGCGCGGCGAGAAGAACGTCGGCTACCGCGCCGAGATCGTGCCCAAGCTCGGCGGGCCGGAAATGTGGCTCGACCTGCAGGACGTCTGCGACGTGCTGGAGATCGGCCTCGAGATCCAGACGATGCGCGACAACCTGCCGCCCAAGCCCATCGTGGCGCTGGGCGAGGAGGACATCGGCGTGATCGGCCAGACCGTCATGGCCGTCGACGAGAAGATGAAGGTGCGGGCCCCCGTCGTGGTCTACGCGCTGGTGGCGCGCCTCGACCAGCCGACCGAGATCCTGTCGATCTTCGTGCGCGTCGCCGAGCGCGGCATGGCCGGCTCGACCGGCGAACTCGCCTCGATCACGACCGAGGTGATGGTCACCGACATGGAGCAGCGCTTCGAGGAAGTGCGCCGCCAGATCGCCTCGGGCTCGAACGACGGCAAGATCACCGTGCGCGAGGATCTCGCGCGCGAGATCGGCCACCATCTGGAGGGCATCCAGAAGGGCAAGGACATGCTCAAGGGCACGTCGGGGGCCGCCGCCGCGCGCCGTCTCGACCGCGTGCGCGTCAAGCTCAAGGACATGATCAACTCCAACGTCATCGAGAACGCCGGCAAGGAGATCGCCGCCGTTCTCGCCGACCTCAAGCGCCTGGCGCCGATGGCGACGGGCGAAGGCGACATCACCGAGATGCAGCAGGTCGAGGACCGCCTGCTCGCCCTGCAGCTCGCCGCCAAGTTCGCCGGCGACATCGGCCTCACGCAGGAGCTGAAGGACGAGCTGAAGCGCGTCGAGAACCATATCGACGGGCACACCAGCAAGCTGTTCTTCGACCTGCGCTCGCGCGGCCTCGCACCGGAAAACCGCGAGGCGACCGAAGCCGATCTCTATTCGAGCGTGCGCATGCTCGAGCTGGTCGTCGGTGCGGAAAAGGCGGAGAAGACCCTCGTCGAGGGTCTCAACCTGATCGACGAGAAGATCGCCGAAAGCAAGGGCTAGGCCGGGGGCGGCATCGCCTCGATCGCCGCGAGCGGGGCCGCCACGCGCGCCGGCGGGCGCCATTCGAGCCTGTCGAACGCGCCGCACGCACCGCACAGCGCCTGCCAGCGCGCATGCGGCTGGCCGCAGGTCCGGCACGTCCAGGCGGGATCGGGCGGTGCTTCGGCCGCACGCGCCAGCCACGCGCGGGCGGCTTCCGGATCGTCGCCCTGGCTCTGCGCGATGCGCGCCATCAGGCGGCACAGCCCGGCACTCGCCTCGCCGCCCGACGCGGCGATCGCGGCGTCCGCGTGCCGGCGCGCCTCGCCCCACAGTTCGGCGGCGAGGGCCGCGTCGGCAAGGGCCGCATGGCTTTCGCTGTGCGACGGGGCGAGCTTCGCCAGCCTCTCTGCCTGCTTGACCCATGCCAGCGCGCTCTCCGCAGGCTTCGCCACGCGATAGGCGGCGTAGAGCTCGGGATGCGGATGGCGGGTCCATTCCTTCTCGACGAGGGCGCCCGCCGCGCGCGCGCGGCCGTCGCGCGTATAGAACGTCGACAGCGTCGCCGCGATCTCCGGCCGGTCGGGGGCAAGGCGCAGGGCGCGCTCGGCGACCGCGATGGCGGCCTTGAGTTCGCCGTCGGCTTCGAGCGTGCGCGCGCGTTCGTGCAGCGCCGCGGCCCCGTTCGCGTCGGCCTGGACGGCGGGAAGCAGCTTCGCCTTGCGCGCGCGCGCGAGCGTTTCGGCCGCCGCCGCCCAGTCGCCGCCCTTGGTCTCGAGATCGACGAGCGAGGCGGTCACCCAGGGTGCGGCCGGCTTAAGTTCGCGCGCGCGTCGCGCAAGGGCGAGGGCGCGGGCGTTGTCGCCCTCGCGCATGGCGCCCGCCACGAGGCCGCGCAGCGCCACGAACTCGGTTTCCGGCGAGGCGCGCATCGCTTCCAGATAGCCGCGCGCGGCCGGCTCGTCGCCGGCAAGCTGGGCGGCCTGCGCCGACAGCAGCAGCGTCAGCGGCGGGGAACCCAGCGTCCTGTCCGCAAGCTTCGCCTGGCGGCGCGCTTCCGCGGCATCGCCGGCGGCGACTGCGACGAGGCCGCGCGTGAGGGCGGCAAGCCCGCGCTTTTCGCGCCGCGCCTTGCGCCACGCGACGAAGCGCCGCGGCGTGCCGGCAAGATAGCGCCACAGGCGGTCGGCCAGCACGAGCGCGAGTGCCACCGCAAGGCCGACGATCGCGAGCCCGCCCGCCGACGTGTCGACGCGCCAGCCCGCGAATTCCAGCGTGGCCGTGCCCGGCGCTTCCGCCAGCCAGGCGACCAGCAGCATCGCGAGTGCCGCGAAGACAAGGATGCCGACGATGCGACGCATGGCGGGCCTAGCCGCCGACGACGGCAAATGCCGCCGCCGCACGCTCGGCCGCAAGCCGGCGGCGCGCCGTCTCGATCCACGGCAGCACGGGTGTCGCCCACGCGGAACCCTGGATGCCTTCAAGCTCGCCGACCGCTCCGGCAAGATCGTCGGCGGCAAGGCGCGTTTCGGCGCGCGCGAGGCGGGCCGCCGGCGAATCGCCCGGCACGTCGCCGATCCGGCGGATCGACAGGAAGCCCTGCGCACGCTCGATCAGTTCGCCGAGCGGGCCCTGCATCTGTTCGGCGCGGGCGGCCGCGACGGCGGCATTCGCGAGTGCCGGAAAGCGGCGCGCGAGGCTCGCGCGCGTCTCGATGCCGTCCTTCGCGTATGGGACCAGTGCGGCGAATTCGGATGCCGGCACGCCGTCGCCCGCGATGTCGCGCACGAGCGCCAGTTCGCCCGCGAACGGCCGGCCGGCGGCCAGCGCATCGCGCAGCTGGGCTGCGGCAAGCCGCAGTTCCGCGCGTCGTATCCCGATGCGGTCGTTCGCCTGCTCGACGATGCCGCCCTGCAGTCGGCCGATCTCCGCCTGCACGCGCGCAAGCTCGTCGGCGAGCCGGCGGTTTTCCGACATCAGCCCGGCCAGCGCCGTCTGCGTGGCCGGATCGACCGCCGGGCGCGCTTCAAGTGCCGCGATCCGTGCCGGCAGGTCGCCCAGATCGGGCGGCGCCGGCGCGACCGCGGGTGCGCGCGCTTCGACGGCGGCAAGCCGCGCTTCCAGCGGCGCGAGATCGACGCGCGGTGCCGGTGCCGACGCCGGGCGCGCATCCATCTGCGCGATGCGCCGGTCGAGAAGCGCCAGGCGCTGCTCGATCGCGCGCAGGCCGGGCTCGGCGCCGCCGGTCAGCGAGTCCTGCCAGTAGACCCAGCCGAGAACGCCGACCACCGCGACGACCAGCGCGGTCGCCAGCGGCACGAGTGCCGCCGCGCGCGGCGGCTTCTTCGACGGTTCGGCGCGCGGCGGCGGCATGTCGGCCGGACGCGTGTCGGCGGGGGGAAGTTCGAACTTCGGCCGTGCGGGTTCGGATGGCACGCTTGGCTCCTGCGCAAGACGGTCGAGGGCATCGAGCAGTGCCGCCTCGTTGGGCTGGTCGGCGGCAACGGCACGCCGGAAGGCGCAGCCTTCCTCGCGCAGCAGCACCAGCGTACCCGGCGCAAGGGCCAGCGCGTCGGCCGACTTGAGCGAATCGCCGAGCCCGGCCGCCTGCACGAGCCGCGCGAAGGTCTGCGCCGTGCGTGGCGAAAAGAAGGCGACGACGTCGATCTGGCCGGCGCGCAGCCCGTCGGCCGCTTCCGCGGGAAGTCCGTGCGCCGTCTCGGCGCGATAGAGCTGGACCCGGCGGACCTCGAATCCCGCCGCGCCGAGCGTGCCGCCAAGGTCGCCGGCGACCACCGTGCCCGCCGCATGGACGAGCGCTCCGTCGGCGGGGTTCAGGCGGTCGCGCACGAGTGCCGCCAGCGCCTCGACGTCGCCGGCAGCGCTTTCCACGCGCGCGAATCCGGCGGCGCGCGCGGCGGCGGCCGTCGCATCGCCGACGCAGAAGGCAGGCAGGCCGCGCGCGGACTCGGCCTGCGCGAAGGCGCGCACGCCGTTGGCCGACGTGAACAGCACGCCCTGCACGCCGGCGAGATCGACCGAAGCGCCCTCGACGGGCACGATGTCGATCAGCGGTGCCAGGATCGCATCGTGGCCGCGCATGGCGAGCGTCACCGCGAACAGTTCGGATTCGCCGCGCGGCCGGGTGACGAGGACGCGCAGCCGGCGCTTCACTGGAAATAGTCCGGGCCGGAGCGGCCCTTCAGTTCCTCGCCCGCATCGCGGCCCATCTCGGCGGCGAGCGAAGCCGGTCCCTCGCGCGAGGTCGTCAGAAGCCCGCTGCCGTCGGGTCGCACGACGAGACCGTCGAGCCGCAGCCGTCCGCCGGCGGCGAGCGTGGCAAGCGCCCCGATCGGCGTGCGGCACGAGCCGTCGAGCCGCTCGAGCAGGCCGCGCTCGGCCGCGACCGCGATGGCCGAGGGCGCGTGGTCGAGGGCGGCGAGATAGCCGCGCGTGCGCGCGTCGGCGAGCCGGCATTCGATGCCGATGGCGCCCTGCGCCACCGCCGGCAGCATCTCGGCGGGCTCGAGCACCGCGCGCACCGCGTCGGTCTTGCCCAGCCGGCGCAGGCCGGCATAGGCGAGGAACGTCGCCTCGACCTCGCCGCGCTCGACCTTGGCAAGGCGCGTCTCGACGTTGCCGCGCAGCGGCACGACCTTGATGTCGGGGCGGCGGGCGAGAAGCTGGGCACCCCGGCGCAGCGATGCCGTGCCCACGACGGCACCCTTGCGCAGGTCGTCGAGCTTCGAAACGCCCGGCCCCGCGATGAGCGCGTCGCGCGGGTCCTCGCGCTCGAGGATCGCGACGATGCCCAGCCCGTCGGGCAGCCAGGTGGGCACGTCCTTCATCGAGTGGACGGCGAGATCGATCTCGTCGGCCAGCATCGCCTCTTCGATTTCCTTGGTGAACAGCCCCTTGCCGCCCGCCTCGGCGAGCGTGCGGTCCTGGATGCGGTCGCCGGTCGTCTTGATCACGCGGATGACGATCGCGCCCTCGGCGGCAAGCGCCGGATGGGCGGCCGCCAGCAGCCGCTTCGTCTCGTTGGCCTGCCACAGGGCAAGCGGCGATCCACGCGTCCCGATCCGCAACATGTCCGTCATCGAACTCCTTCTTCGCGCACCCTTTATCGCGTGCCGGCACCGGCCCCCGCAAGGGCGCTTTCGGCCATCGCCCGGATGCGTTAAACCCCCGGCATGACGATCGTCCTCGGCATCGAGACCAGCTGCGACGAAACCGCCGCCGCCCTCGTCGGCAGCGACCGGCGGGTGCTTGCCGAACGCGTGCTGTCGCAGACGCGCGAGCACGCCCCGTTCGGCGGCATCGTGCCGGAGATCGCCGCACGCTCGCATCTGGCGCATCTGGAGGACCTGGTGCGCGGCACGCTCGCCGATGCCGCATGCGACTGGTCGCGGATCGACGCCATCGCGGCGACGACCGGCCCTGGCCTGATCGGCGGCGTGATCGTCGGCGCCACGTTCGCCAAGGCGGTCGCCCTCGCGCGCGGCCTGCCCTTCGTGGCGATCAACCATCTGGAAGGCCATGCGCTGTCCGCACGGCTGTCGGACGACGTGCCGTTCCCCTATCTGCTGCTGCTCGTCTCGGGCGGGCACTGCCAGCTTCTCGCGGTCGAGGGCGTGGGGAAATACCGGCGGCTGGGCACGACGCTGGACGACGCGGTCGGCGAGGCGTTCGACAAGGTCGCCAAGCTGCTCGGCCTCGGCTATCCCGGCGGGCCGGCGGTCGAGAAGCTCGCGCGCGACGGCAATCCCAGGCGCTTCGACCTGCCCCGCCCGCTTGCCGGCCGGCCGGGCTGCGACTTCTCGTTCGCGGGCCTCAAGACCGCCGTGCGCCAGATCGTCGACCGCGGCGAAGTCGTCGACGACCGTACCCGCGCCGATCTTGCCGCGTCGTTCCAGACCGCCGTCGCCGACTCGCTCGCCGACCGGACCGGCAACGCCGTGCGCGCGTTCGCAAGGATGCACCCGGCGGGCGCACATCTTGTCGTCGCGGGCGGCGTGGCCGCCAACCAGGCGCTGCGCGCGCGCCTTGCCAAGGTCGCGGCCACGCACGGGCTGGCGCTCGTCGCACCGCCGATCCGCCTTTGCACCGACAACGCGGCGATGATCGCGTGGGCGGGCATCGAACGGCTGGCACTCGGTTTCGTCTCGCCGCTCGACATCGCCTGCCGGCCGCGCTGGCCGCTCGAGGAACTGGCCGAAAACGCGTCGTGACGGCGCGCATGCAGTTCCGCTAGAAGGGTCGCATGACACAGGAATTCAGGACGGCGGCAGTCATCGGCGCGGGCGCGTGGGGAACGGCGTTGGCGCAGACGCTGGCGCGCGCGGGGCTCGACGTGACGCTGTGGGCCAACGAGACGGCCACGGTGCGCGACATCAACGAGCGCCACGAGAACCCGGTCTTCCTGCGCGACGTGCCGCTCGACCCGGCGATCCGGGCCACCTCGGCGATCCTCGATGCGGCGCGCGGCAAGGACCTGCTGGTATGGGCCACGCCCGCGCAGTATTTCCGCGTGACGCTGGCGCTGGCCGAACCGGTCCTGACCGAAGGCGTGCCGCTGGTGGTGGCCAGCAAGGGCGTCGAGGCGGTGAGCGGCCTGCTGATGAGCGAGGTCGCGGCCCAGATCGCCCCCGGCAATCCGGTTGCGATCCTGTCGGGTCCGACCTTCGCGCGCGAAGTCGCCGAAGGGAAACCGACGGCCGTGACGCTCGCGTGCGCGGATGGCGCGCTGGGCGGCAAACTCGCCGCCGCCTGCGCCACGCCTTCGTTCCGCGTGTACCGGTCCGACGACGTGGCCGGCGCGCAGATCGGCGGGGCGGTCAAGAACGTGATCGCGCTGGCCTGCGGCATCGTCGAGGGTCGCCAGCTCGGCGACAACGCGCGCGCCGCCCTGATGACGCGCGGCCTTGCCGAGATGGTGCGCCTGGGTCTCGCCAAAGGCGGGCGGGCGGAAACGCTGATGGGCCTCACGGGGCTCGGCGACCTGGCGCTGACCTGCAACAACGACCAGTCGCGCAACATGCGCCTCGGCATCGCCATCGGCGGCGGCATGTCGCGTCACGACGCGGTCAACGACCCCGAGCTGGGCCTTCGCCATGCGGTCGTCGAGGGCGTCGAAGGTGCCTCGTCCGTCGGCGACCTCGCGCGACGCCTCGGCATCGACATGCCGATCTGCCGCGCCGTCGAGGCGATCCTGCACGCGAATGCCGACGTGGCGGCCGCGATCGCCGCCCTTCTGGCCCGGCCGCTCAAGGACGAATAGACCGATGAAGTACTGGCTGATGAAGAGCGAACCCGACGTCTACGCGTGGTCGAAGCTGGTCGCCGACGGACGCGGCAAGTGGGACGGCGTGCGCAACCATTCGGCCAAGCTCAACCTGCTGGCGATGAAGAAGGGCGACCGCGCGTTCTTCTACCACTCGAACATCGGCAAGGAGATCGTCGGCACGATGGAAGTCGTGCGCGAGGCGTATCCCGACACGTCCGCCGAGAAGGGCACGTGGTTCATGGTGGACGTGGCGCCGCTGCAGGCGGCCGGAACGCCGCTCGGCCTTGCCGAGATCAAGGCGCTGCCCGAACTTGGCGAAATGGCGCTCGTCAGGTTCTCGCGCCTGTCCGTCCAGCCGGTGACGGCCGCCGAGTGGAAGTTCATCTGCAAGCGGCTCGGCGTGCCTGCATGACGGTCCTGTGCCGCCTCGACGAGATCGCGGATCCCGGCGGCAAGGGGTTCACGCTCGGCGAGGGGCCGGCCCGGATCGACATCTTCGTCGTGCGGCGGGCAAATGCCGTCCACGGCTACGTCAACCGCTGCCCGCATGCCGGCACGCCGCTCGACTGGCAGCCCGACCAGTTTCTCGACATGTCGAAGACGCTGATCCAGTGCGCGTCGCACGGCGCCCTTTTCGGCATCGAGGACGGTCTTTGCGTGGCCGGCCCCTGCAAGGGGCGCCGGCTGTCGCCGATCGACGTGCGGATCGTCGAAAGCGGCCTCGAATGCCCGGCAGTCGTCTGGCCGGACGCGCCGGCGGCGCGCTGAGACGCCGCACGCCGTCCGGCTTGCCTAAGGCTGCGCGGGCGGACTAAAACCGGTCCAAGAGCAAAAGGTGCGGGAAGGACTCCGTCCCCCGCACCCCGAACGGAGGCGCCCTTCCATGTCGAACGAGCTTTTCCCGGTCCCCGACGCCATCGCCAAGACGGCGCTGATCGACGCCGCCAAGTACAAGGCGATGTACGAGCGCTCGGTCAAGGACCCGGCCGGCTTCTGGGCCGAGCACGGCAAGCGCGTCGACTGGATCAAGCCCTTCACCAAGGTCAAGAACACGTCGTTCACGGGTGACGTGCCGATCCGCTGGTTCGAGGACGGCACGCTCAACGCGTCGGCCAACTGTCTCGACCGGCACCTGGCCAAGCGCGGGAACCAGACGGCGATCATCTGGGAAGGCGACGACCCGAACGAGCAGAAGCACATCACCTATCGCGAGGCCTACGAGGCGACCTGCCGGATGGCCAACGTGATGAAGAAGCACGGCGTCAAGAAGGGCGACCGCGTCACGATCTACCTGCCGATGATCCCCGAAGCCGCCTACGCGATGCTGGCCTGCGCGCGCATCGGTGCCATCCATTCGATCGTGTTCGGCGGCTTCTCGCCCGACAGCCTGGTCAACCGCATCCAGGACTGCGATTCGAATTTCGTCATCACCGCCGACGAGGGCCTGCGCGGCGGGCGCAAGGTGCCGCTGAAGGTCAATGCAGACGCCGCGCTGAAGAGCTGCCCGTCGGTCAAGAAGATGCTGGTCGTCAAGCGCACCGGCGGCAAGGTCGACTGGGATCCCGCGCGCGACGTCTGGTACCACGAGGAAGCCGCGAGCGTTCCCGCCGAGTGCCCGCCGACCGAGATGGGTGCCGAAGACCCGCTCTTCATCCTCTACACGTCGGGTTCGACCGGCAAGCCCAAGGGCGTGCTGCACACGACCGGCGGCTATCTCGTCTACGCGTCGATGACGCACCAGTACGTCTTCGACTACAAGGACGGCGACATCTACTGGTGCACGGCCGACGTGGGCTGGGTCACGGGCCACAGCTACATCGTCTACGGGCCGATGGCCAACGGCGCCACGACGCTGATGTTCGAGGGCGTTCCCAACTATCCGGACAGCTCGCGCTTCTGGCAGGTCGTCGACAAGCACAAGGTCAACATCTTCTATACCGCCCCGACCGCGATCCGCGCGCTGATGCGCGAGGGCGAGGCCCCGGTCAGGAAGACCAGCCGCAAGACGCTGCGTATTCTTGGTTCGGTCGGCGAGCCGATCAATCCGGAGGCCTGGCTCTGGTACCACAACGTGGTGGGCGACGGGCGCTGCCCGATCGTCGACACGTGGTGGCAGACCGAGACCGGCGGCATCCTGATCACGCCGCTGCCCGGCGCCATCGCGACCAAGCCCGGCTCGGCGACAAAGCCCTTCTTCGGCGTGCAGCCGCTGCTCGTGGACAACGACGGCAAGCTGCTGGAAGGAGCCGCCGACGGGAACCTGTGCATCGCCGACAGCTGGCCCGGCCAGGCGCGCACCGTGTTCGGCGACCACAAGCGCTTCGTCGAGACCTATTTCTCGACCTTCAAGGGCTACTACTTCACCGGCGACGGCTGCCGGCGCGACGAGGACGGCTATTACTGGATCACGGGCCGCGTCGACGACGTCATCAACGTGTCGGGTCACCGCATGGGCACGGCCGAGATCGAGAGCGCGCTCGTCGCCCACCCGAAGGTCGCCGAGGCAGCCGTCGTGGGCTATCCGCACGATATCAAGGGCCAGGGCATCTACGCCTACGTCACGCTCAAGGCCGGCCAGGCGACCAGCGAGGAACTGCGCAAGGAACTGGTCGGCTGGGTGCGCAAGCAGATCGGCCCGATCGCCTCGCCCGACCTGATCCAGTGGGCGCCGGGCCTGCCCAAGACCCGTTCGGGCAAGATCATGCGCCGCATCCTGCGCAAGATCGCCGCCAACGAACATTCGGCGCTCGGCGACACCTCGACGCTCGCGGATCCCGCGGTCGTCGACGATCTGGTCGTCAACCGGATGAACAAGGGCTGACGGCGGCGGGCTTTCAGACCGCCGCCCGCGTCCCTATATTCGACCCATGATCGGTCGAATCTTCACCGGCTTCGCGTGGGCCGGATTCCTGTTCTGGACGTTGATATGCCTCGGCTTCTGGGGCGTCGTGACGCTTGGCGGCGACCTGCTTGGCTGGATCGCCGGGGCGGTCCTCGACCCGGCGGCCGGCGGCATCGCCGCGACGGTCTTGCGGTTTCTCGAAGCCTTCGGAACCGCCCTGATCGCCT
>JBIKWI010000176.1:0-7062 GCA_044356395.1 Tagaea sp.
AGCCGGCCGCGACGGCCAGGTTTCCGAACAGCCACATCCAGTTGCCGCCGGTTTCGAAGTTCCGCGGCAGCCACGGATTTGCCACTTGCTGGACGGGGACCGACATCGGACTTCAACCGGCTCGGAAGGGAACGCATTATGGGGACAAATGTCGACCGCTTGTCGAGCGGAGAAATCCCGGGCCGGCCTTCCGCCGTCAGCCGGGGCCGAACATCCGCCTGGGCAGCTCGGTCGCGATCCAGGGGAAATGGATCAGGATCGCCGTCATCAGCACCATCGCCGCGACGAAGGGGACGGTGCCGGCGAAGACGTCTCGGATGTTGCCCTCGCGCCGCACGGCCTGGATCACGTAGAGCGTCATGCCCACCGGCGGCGAGAGCAGCGAGAGTTCGCACATCAGCACCATGAACACGCCGAACCAGACCGGGTCGATCCCCATCGCCACGACGATCGGGAAGACGATCGGCACGGTGCCCACCATCATCGGCAGCGTCTCGAAGAAGATGCCGAGAAGGACGTAGAACACCGCGAGGATCCACATCAGTTCGGTCGGCGAGCGCCCGATGCCGGCGACGAAGTTGCTCAGCGTCTGCGTCACGTTGAGGCTGCCGAGCGCGAAATTGAGGAAGAACGCGACCGCCAGGATCAGCATCGTGATGGCCGTGAGGTTCGCGGTCGCCACGAAGCTTTCGTGCAGCATGCGGACGCTCAGCGTGCGGTTGGCGGCCGCGATGGCCAGCGCCACCAGGACCGACAGGGCCGCCGACTCCGTCACCGTCGCCCAGCCGGTATAGATCGACCCCATGATGACGACGAAGACGACGAGCGGTCCGGCGAGGTCGGCGAGGCCCCGGATGCGCTCGCCGAGGCTCGGGCGCGGCTCCTTCGGCCCCGTGAGGTCGGGGCGAAGCAGGGCAATGACGACGATCGTCGCCATGAAAAGCAGCGTCATCAGGATGCTCGGGAGGAGGGCGCCGGCATAGAGCTGGCCGACCGAGCTGTTCGTCAGGGCCGCATAGACGATGAAGGCGATGCCCGGCGGGATGAGATTGCCGAGCGACGCACCCGCGGCGATGGAGCCGAGCACGAGCCGGTCGTCGTAACCGCGCTGGCGGAACGAAGGCAGCGCCACCGTCGCGATCGTCGCGGCGGTCGAGACCGACGAACCCGAGACGGCGGAGAACAGCGCCGAGGCACCGACATTGGTGTGCAGCAGGCCGCCCGGCAGCCGGCCGAGCCACAGGGCGAGTGCGCCGTACATCTTGTCGGTGGCGCCGCACCGCACGAGAATCTCGCCGAGCAGGATGTAGAGCGGGATCGACAGGAGGATGTAGTCCTCCATGGCGCTCCAGAGCTGGGTACCGTAGATGTTCATCAGCGCGCCGTCGAAATAGATCTCGATGGCGATCGCCGCCGTCAGGAACAGGACGGTCGCGACGTGCATGCCCAGGAACAGCAGCAGCAGCATCCCGGCAAAGCCGATCGCGACGGCGGCGATCCCGATCGTCATGTGTTTTTCCCCATGGCGTCGGGCGGCAGCGTGCCTTGCGTTTCCACCTCGATCTGGCCTTCGACCGTCAGCGGGCCGTAGAGCGCGTCGAGCCGCCGGCGGTCGCGCACGAACAGGATCGCGGCATGGACCGCGCACGCGGCGGTGACGCCGGCGAAGACCGAGAGGCCGGCGAACCAGAGGCCCTGCGGGATCCACATCGGCGTCTGCAGCGGCGTTGCCGCACGGCTGTCGAACAGCAGGCTTTCGTCCAGAACGTGCCAGCCCTGCCAGACCGAGACCGCCGCGAGGCCGGCGAGCAGCACCGCGGTCGCGAGATTGAGAATCGAGACGACGGACCTCGGCAGGTAGGGGAAGAGGAAATCGACCCGCGAATGCGCCTTCTGGAGAAGTGCCGAGGAAAACCCGAAGGCGGACACGATGGCCAGAAGGTAGGCGCCCAGCTCGTTCACGCCCTGCACCGAATGGCCGAACAGCCGGCGCGCGACGATGTCGTAGAGCGTGGCGAAGCAGATCGCGACGAGCGCCCAGCCGCACAGGATCTGGAACCAGCGGACCGCCGGTCCCAGCGCGCGTGCGACCGGGTTGTCGTTGTCGTACGGGCCCGATGCGGCCATCTAGCGGATCGTGATTCCGCGCGCCTTGCCGATGGTCGCGTTCCAGGCCTGCTTGCAGTTGGGGTACGAGCGCTCGCAGCGTTCGGCCCATTCCGGCAGGACCTGCTCGGCCGAGATCTTGCGCACGCGGGCGAGGTCGGCGGGCGCCACGTCGACCAGCGTCATCTTGTAGCTGACGTGCGGGGCGGTGCAGGGCTCCTTGCCGATGCTGCAATCGGTCGCGATCTTGTTGGTGTTGCGCGCGAGGTTCCACAGCTCGGCTTCCATCCGGCGCAGTTCCAGCGACAGCGTGTCCTTTTGCGGCGCCGTCAGCTTGGCGAACCAGGCTGCGTTGACCAGATGCGCCTGAACCGAACCCGACACCGACAGCGGCAGCAGGTGCGAGGTCACTTCCGGCCAGCGGCCGGTGTTGGCCGACGTCGGCGACGTGACGCCGCAGTTGGCCACGCCGCGCTGCAGTGAGGGATAGACTTCCGGGAACGCGATCGAGACCGGCGTGGCTCCGAGCTGCTCGAGCAGCTTGGACATCGACGGCGTGAACGAGCGCACGCGCTGCCCCTTGAGGTCGTCGAGCGTCTTGATCGCCTGGTTGCAGAAGAACACCTGCGGGCCGAACGGCCAGATCGCCAGCGCGCGCGCGCCGAAGCGCTGCTCGACGCGCTTGTCGAAGATGGCGCGGTAGGCCTTCACGGAGGATTCGAGATCGTCCATGTCGGTCGACACGCCGATCAGGTCGATACCCTCCAGGAACGGGTCGTCGCGCGAGGCGAGGCCGACCTGCGTGGAGACGATGTCGTAGGAGCCGCCGCGCACGAGGCGCAGCGCATCGCCCAGATTGAGGCCCAGCGCCATGAACTCCTGCCGGTCGACGCGAAGGCCCACGCCGGCCGACGTGATGCGCGCCATCGCGGCCGATTCGATCGGATACTGGGTCTGGACGGTCGGGGTCTGGCTCAGCCAGCGGACCGGCGTCTGGGCGGATGCACCGGAAACGGCGAGAACGGCCGCGACGGCCCCGAAAATGACTGAACGCATGCCGAGGGACTCCTGATCCGGACGAAGGGGGTCCCGGGAAGGAGCAATCCCTATGCCAGCGACCAGTGGGCGGCGACGGCGTCCGTCGTCGCGAGCCACACGTCGGGCCGGTGCCGCGCGACGTGACGCAGCGCCGCGCGCAGTTTGCGCAGGCGGAAGGGCTGGCCGGCCACATAGGCGTGCAGGGCGATACCCATGACGAGCGGCTGGCCGGTCGCCTGCTCGCGCATCTCGTCGAACTGGTCGACGATCATGTCGGCGAAATCGGCCGCGCTGTGGCGGCGGGCCACGATGGCGTTCGAATCGTTGAGTTCCTGGGGATAGGGCACGGCGAGCAGCCGGCCGGCTTTCGTCTTCATCCACACCGGCTGGTCGTCCATGCACCAGTCGAGCACGTAGGAGAAGCCGGCGCCGTGCAGCAGGTCGGGCGTGCGCTCGGTCTCGGCGATCCACGGGCCGAGCCAGCCGGCCGGTGCTGTACCGGCATGGCGCCTGATCGTGTCGCGCGCGTCCTCGATCAGCGTCCGCTCGGCCGTTTCGTCGAGGCCGGCCTGGCTTTCCGAGTTGGTGCGCCCGTGCGCCACGATCGCCGCACCGTCCGCGCGGAACGCCGCGGCAAGTTCGGCGTGTCGGGCGTAGATCGCCGCGTTGACCAGCAGCGAGGCGGGCAGGCCCGAGGCGCGGAACTCCTCCAGCAGGCGCCAGGCGCCCACGCGGTTGCCGTATTCGCGCCACGACCAGTTCAGCACGTCGGGCTGGCCCGAACCGGGCACGATGTCCTCGGCGAGCCCTTCGCCGAATGAATAGGATTCGAGATTGAGCGCCACATAGACCGCAAGGCGTTTGCCTTCCGGCCACGCGCGGTCGGGCCGGCGGACGATCGGGGTGTCGTCGAAACGTCCGGGATGGCGCGGGTCCATCTCAGCCCTTGAGCTTGCCGGCGAGGGCGGGCGAAAGGCCCACGCTGTCGCGTCCGGCGACGGGCGCGTAGCTGCCGGTGCGCGGCTTGGCGGGCTTCATGCGCACCAGCGCTTCGAGCAGGGGCACGCCGGTCGAAATGCCGTCGAACATCGGCACCTCGACCTGCGACTGGAGGCGCTGGGGCACGCCCGCCATCACCGCTCCGGTCAGCACGATCGCCTCGACGCCGTCCGCCGCCACCAGATCGGCGGCTGCCGCGACGATCATCCGGTCGGCCTCGCTCTGGTCGCCGGGCGCATAGGGCGCCGTACTTTCGAGCGCCCGCCAGCCGGCCACGCAGCCACCAAGGCCGGTTGCCGCGATCACGTCGCGATAGAGGCCGAGGACGCGCCTGCCGAAGACGATGACGCCCACGCGCCTGCCGGCCAGCATGGCGACGTGCAGGGCCGCCTCGGTCATGCCGAGGACGGGGATCGCCAGCAGCTCGCGCGCGGCATCCGCCGCCGTGTCGTAGGAGACGGCGATCAGCACGCCGTCGCAGTCGCCCGCATGCTCGGCTACGAGCGCCATCGTCGAATGCATGGCGATCGCGTTCTCGCTGCGCGACCCGATGATGCGGGCCCCGAACGTGCCGGTGACCGCGCGGATCTCGGTACCTTGTGCCGCCACCGCGCGGGCCGCTTCGGCGACCTTGCCGGTTACGAATTCGGAGGTATTGGAATTGACGAGCAGCAGGCGCATGGCGTTTCCCGGCGTTCGGATTGCGATGGATGCCGTTTTGCGCGCCGTTCTGCCCGTTTCGAAGGCAGCAGGCGGCATGCGGCGTGTTCGGCGTGCGGTATCGGGCGGTATCGCACGATCCATGCCGCCCGGTACCGCACGCAACGCCGCGAGCCTAGCGCCGAACCGGCGATACCGCGAGATTCTTTCAGCCGTCGCCGCCGCGTCGCGACAGGCCGACGTCGCGCCGCATCGCGCGCATGTGGAGCGCCCGGTAGTAGGGTTCGAGCTCGGCGGCATCGCGGCGCAGGACCGCCATCTCCGCCGCAAGCTTCGGCGCGAGGTCGGCGATCTCGGCGAGAATGGCCGACTCGTCGAGCGTCAGCAGGCGGCCGTTCGCGACCACAGGGGTGCCGGCGACGATCACGTCGCGCACCGACGATCCGGTCTCGCAATAGACGAGCTGGCGTTCGATGTCGTTGAGCGGCGTGAAGGCCGTCGTCGCGAGATCGAGAAGGGCGACGTCGCCGGCGGCCCCGACCGCGATCCTGCCCAAGGGGACCTTCGCGCGTGCCGCGCGCGCGCCCCCGGCATGGAGCATGTCGAGGATCTCCGGTGCCTTCGGCCAGTCGCGGTAGTCGTCGCGCGCGATGTTGTGGACGAGCCCGGCGGTCTTGGCGGCAAGCCAGAGATTGTGCGTGTCGTCGACGGTGGCCTCGTCGGTGCCAAGGGCGAGATGGACGCCCGCATCGCGAAGACGACGGAACGGCATGATGCCGCTGCCCAGGCGCAGGTTGCAGACCGGATTGTGCGCGACCGTGCAGCCGGATCGCGCAAGCAGGGCGATGTCGGCATCGTCCACCCAGATCGCGTGGATCACGAGCATGCGCTCGTCGAGCAGGCCCAGGTCGTGGACATGGCGCACCAGCGACTTGCCGAGCTTCTCCTCGCCGAACACGCGCTGGGTCTTGGTCTCGAGGATGTGGACGAAGAACGGCAGGTCGCGCTCGCGCGACAGCTCGGACAGCCGCGCGAAGTAGTCGGGCGTGACGCGGTGCGGCGCCGAACAGGACACCGCGGCGGAAAGCCGTCCGTCGGCGGCTCCGTGCCAGGTGCCGACCAGATGGGCGTAGCACTCCATCAGCTCGTCGGCCGACTGGCGCGGGGCGGCGTCCATGCGGCGGCGGATCTCCGGCGGGATGAGCTCCGCAAGGAACGGCTGCTTCTCGTACTCGACGACGTTGGGCTGGTCGAGCGCCACGGTCGCGCGCATGCCGCTGTCGCGATAGGCGTCCATCACGGCGTCGATCGCGTCGGGCGAGACGCCGGGCACGAAGAACGCGTCGTCGAGCACGCTCGTGATGCCGAGCTTCAGCATCTCGATGGCGCCGAGTGCCGTGCGCAGATAGGCCAGCCGTCCGGCCTGCGCCGCTTCGGCCAGCGGCGGCACCTCGTAGAGCATGAAGATCTCGAGCGGATAGCCGTCGAGGCAGCCGCGCATCAGGTTGCCGGGCGAATGGACATGCGCGTTGATCAGGCCCGGTATGGCGAGCCGGCCTTTCGCCTCGATCGTCGGGATGCCGGGCGGAACGTCGCCCGGCGGCACCGATCCGACCGCCCGCACGATGCCGTCGCGGATCAGGATGTCGCCCGCGTCGATGTGGCGCGGTTCGGCCATCGTCAGGATGCGGGCCTGCCTGATCAGGAGATTTCCGGACATTGCGACAACCTATCGGTTCGTTTCCCGCTCGGGTATGGAAATTGCGTGCCGGACGGCGGCACACAAGCGGACGGGACCATGGAAACGCGAAAACGCATCGGGATGCTCACGCCTTCGTCGAACACGGTGCTCGAACCCGTGACCTCGGCGATGCTGGCCGGACTGCCGGACGTGACGGCGCATTTCGGCCGCTTCCGGGTGACGGAGATCTCGCTGGGCGCTTCCGCGCTGGCGCAGTTCGACGAAGCGCCGATCCTTGCGGCCGCCGGCCTGCTCGCCGACGCCAAGGTCGGCGCCATCGTGTGGAACGGCACGTCGTCGGGCTGGCTCGGATTCGAGGCCGACCGGCGGCTGTGCGCGTCCATCGAGGCGGCGACCGGCATCGGGGCCGGGACTTCGGTGCTCGCACTCGCCGAGATCCTGCGTACGACGCGCGCGCGCCGGCTGGGCTTCGTGACGCCCTATCTCGACGAGATCCAGTCGAAGATCGCCGCCAACTTCGCGGCCGAAGGTTTCGACATCGTCGCCGAACGCCATCT